>DASQBH010000740.1:0-6648 GCA_035635315.1 Longimicrobium sp. | reverse complement strand
GGCGCCAGGCGGGTGGATTGAAAGACGGTTCCACGCGGCGCCTCCTTCGGAATGACAGATTGGCGATGTGCGCGGTTTTCATCCGCAATTCCGCTCATGGGCTTCCGAGGGGTTCCGGTTGCGGACGCACGGGTGCTCGGGACGCCGCACACCGCCGGGCCGCCGAGTCCGCGCAGGCGGACTGTGTGACGTTGTTGCCGCGAATTCATTCGCTCCGCGGGACTCAGTGGCAGCACTCCGGTTGCGGACGCGCAGGTGCATGGGACGCCGCACACCGCCGGGCCGCCGAGTCCGCGCAGGCGGACTTTGCGCATTTCCAGCGGCGAATTCATTCGCTCAGCGGGCGGGCGGCACGTTACCCGGATAGATTCTCCGGGCCATGTTCGCTCCCCACACCCCGGTAGCCGGGTCGATCAGAAATAGATCTGCACCGTGAGGGCGGATGTGACGGAGCGGAACGTCAGGGTGGTGCCGTCCGCCTCCTGGTCCGGATTGTCCGGATAATCCTGCTTGCTGTTGTAGGTTCCGCCGGTCAGGGAGAACCCCGTATGCCCCGACACGCTGAACCGCGGCACGGGGAACCACTCCACGCCCACCGCCGCGCGCACGCCGGCGTTCATCGACCGCGTGGTCCCCTCCAGGTCTCCCGGGCCGTCGCGCCGCTGGAACGCCCCGCCCAGCACCACGCTCCCCAGCAGAAACGGCGTCACCTCGCGCGGCTCCATCACGTACCGCTTGAGGTTCACGCCCACGTCCACGGCGGTGGCGGCCTCGGTGATGGTTGCACTGCCGCTTTCGGCGTCCTGGCCGGTAATGGAGAGGCCCAGCGTGAGCCCCAGGTTGGTGCGCGTGCCCACCATCTCCCACGCCCCGAACTCCGTGCGCTCGCCTCCCGTGCCCGGCGCGGCAAAGGAAAGCGACCACGCGCCCTTTCGCAGCGACGTGGGCGGCGTGGTGTCGACGGCCGCGACGGCGACATCCGCGGGCGGCGGCGCGTCCTGCGCGGCCGCGGGAAGGGCGAGCGAAAGCAGCGCGGCGGCGGCCGCGGCAAGGGCAGGGAATCGCATGTGGATTGATGGATGTGGAAGAGCGGGACGGCGTGTGGACGCGGTCGGGGACGGCATCTGTTTGTCGGCAGGCGGGCAACTTACGGGATCGGCCGATGACGCGCCACGTCCTTGCGCGCTGGACTTTGCGTGGCCGAACGGCTTATATCCGCACGGCGAACGAAACACCCGAGAGCATCCACACCGTAAAGACAGAGCGATGGCGAGCAGCCCCGAGGCAGTGATCAGGCAGGAATGGGAGCGATGGAGCGGCCGCCCCGGCGGCAAGGCGATGTTCAGCTGGCTGCTGGGGCGCCTGGTGCCGTACACGGGGACGATGGGCGCGCGGGTGGAGGAGCTGCGCCCCGGCTATTCGCGCGTGACGCTGCAGGACCGGCGCAAGGTGCGCAACCACCTGCGCAGCATCCACGCGATCGCGCTGATGAACATGGCCGAGCTTTCCACCGGCCTGGCGCTGAACTACGCCATGCGGCCGGATGCGCGCTCCATCCTCAAGGGCCTCTCCATCGACTACACCAAGAAGGCCCGCGGCACCCTGACGGCCGAGGCGAACGCGCCCGTGCTGGAGAGCAACGAGGAGCGCGAGATCACCGTCAGCACCGACATCCGCGACGCCGAGGGCGACGTGGTGGCCACGGCCCACGCCCGCTGGCTGGTGGGCCCGCGCAAGTAGGCGCGCCTCCGCGCGTGGCCGGTGCGCACGGCATGTGAGAATCGCCACGAAGAGGTTCTGAGGGGGGAGAATGAGAGATTAACGTTATCAACTCGCGGTCAGATGATAACATTAATCGCTCAGTTCGAGACGCGTGTCCTCGCCCGACCTCCGGGTGGTCCTCTGACCAGGCTTCATGGGTATGGGCAAGAAGAAAAAGCACGATCCGCCGGCTTCCCCACCCCCGCCCATGCTCATGGGCGATGACGACCGGACTGCCACACATCAGCCCGCGGCGCGCCCTTTACTGCTTTCTCCATACGAGGTTGAAAGGTTCACCTCGTCCCTTCCGCCCGAGCCATCGGCCAACGAGTCCGCGGAGGTAGCCGTGAACCGGGCCCTCCGGTGGGTGATGTTCCTGGTATTGATCGTGGTGAGCGCGTTCCTGGAAACCATCATTCCGCTGAGCGTCTGGCAGAAACGTCTCGGCTTTGGCGCAGTGGTGTTGGCGCTGGCGCTTATAGACCTGTGGATAAAGCTGAACGACAGCGATCTGGCCTACATCGACCGCGATTCGAACCGTCGCATGGCGCGCCTTCGCGCCAGGCTCCGCCGGCTCCTCGGCATCCCCGTGATCTGATCCCCCGCCATCGCGGCCCGGAGAGTGCGAAAGGTGCGCGTCGTGAACCGTCACGACGGCACCATCGCACCCCGCATGATCCGCATCGCCGCGCCGCCCGCCGCCGATCCGCTCGCACCCGCCGAGGCGTGGTTCGCCGCGCGCGGATGGGAGCCGTTCGGCTTTCAGCGGGAGGTGTGGCGCGCGTACCTGGCGGGGGAGAGCGGGCTGATCCACGCGGCCACGGGGACGGGCAAGACGTACGCGGCATGGCTGGGCGCCGTGCTGGACTGGATGGCCCAGCAGCCGCATGCGCCCGGGCCCGCCGTCCCGCCGCGGCACGGAAAAACCCCGGGCGTCGTGGCGCCGCCGCTGCGGGTGCTGTGGATCACCCCGCTGCGCGCGCTGGCGGCGGACACGGAAGAGGCGTTGCGGGCGCCACTGGTGGACATGGGGATCCCCTGGACGCTGGAGTCGCGCACGGGCGATACCTCCGCCGCCACCCGCAGCCGCCAGCGCACCCGGCTCCCCACGGCCCTGGTCACCACGCCGGAGAGCCTGGCGCTGCTGCTGACCCGCGACGACGCGCGCCCGCTGTTCGCCGACCTGCAGGCAGTGGTGATCGACGAGTGGCACGAGCTGATGGGGAGCAAGCGCGGCGTGCAGACGGAGCTGGCGCTGGCGCGGCTGCGCGCGTGGCGGCCGGGGCTGCGCACCTGGGGGCTCTCCGCCACCATCGGCAACCTTCAGGACGCGCTGGACGCGCTGCTGGGCACGGCGCCGGACCGTCCCGCCGGCCGCACCATCCGCGGCCACGTGCCCAAGGAGGTGGTGGTGGACGCGCTTATCCCCCCCACCATTCAGCGCTTTCCCTGGGCGGGGCACCTGGGGACGCAGATGCTGCCGCAGGTGGTGGAGGCGGTGGAGGAGGGCGACACCGCCATCGTATTTACGAACACCCGTTCACAAACGGAGATCTGGTACCAGGCGCTGCTGGAGGCGCGGCCGGAGTGGGCGGGGCAGATCGCGCTGCACCACGGCTCGCTGGACCGCGCGCGGCGCGAGTGGGTGGAAAACGGGCTCCGCTCGGGCCTGCTGCGCTGCGTGGTGGCGACGTCGAGCCTCGATCTCGGCGTCGACTTCTCGCCCGTCGACCGGGTGCTGCAGATCGGCAGCCCCAAGGGCGTCGCGCGGCTGCTGCAGCGCGCGGGGCGCAGCGGCCACCGTCCCGGCGCGGTGAGCCGCGTGACCTGCGTGCCGACGAACGTGCTGGAGCTGATCGAGGTGGCCGCCGCGCGCGACGGGATGCGCCTGAACGCGGTGGAGTCGCGGCTTCCCGTGGAGCGCCCCCTGGACCTGCTGGCGCAGCACGTGGTCACCGTGGCGCTGGGCGGCGGCTTCTATCCCGACGAGCTCAAGGCGGAGGTGCGCACCACCCGCGCCTACGCCGGGCTGCTGGACGACGAGTGGCAGTGGGTGCTGGACTTCGTCACGCGCGGCGGCGACGCGCTGCGGGCGTATCCCGAGTTCCAGCGCGTGCTGGTGAGCGAGGACGGCACCTACCACGTGGGCGACAAGCAGATCGCGCGGCGGCACCGCATGTCCATCGGCACCATCGTGAGCGACGCGTCGGTTACGGTGAAGTACGTGGGCGGCGGGGCGCTGGGGTCGGTGGAGGAAAGCTTCATCGCGCGACTCAATCCCGGCGACAAGTTCATCTTCGCGGGCAAGCCGCTGGAGTTCGTCCGCGTGCGCGACATGGTGGCGTGGGTGCGCCGCGCGAAGAACTCGAAAGGCGCCATCCCCCGGTGGATGGGGGCGCGGATGCCGCTTTCCACCGAGCTGGCGGCGTCGCTGCGCGGGCGGCTGGAAGAGGCGTCGCGCGGCATCTACCGCGATCCCGAGATGGAGGCCATCCGCCCGATCCTGGAGATCCAGGGCCGCTGGTCGCGCATCCCCGCCGCGGACGAGCTGCTGATCGAGCGGGTAAAGACGCGCGAGGGGCACCACCTGTTCTTCTTTCCCTTCGAGGGCCGGCTGGTGCACGAGGGGCTGGCGGCGCTGTTCGCGTACCGCATCTCGCGCCTCAAGCCCATCAGCTTCACCTTTTCGATGAACGACTACGGGTTCGAGCTGCTTTCGCCCGATCCCGCGCCGATCGAGGAGGCGCTGGAAGCCGGCCTCCTGGCACCGCACAACCTGCTGGACGACGTTCCCGCGTCGCTGAACGCCACCGAGATGGCGCGGCGGCAGTTTCGCGAGATCGCGCGGGTGGCGGGGCTGGTGTTCCAGGGCTTTCCGTACGCGGGCAAGAGCGCGCGGCAGCTGCAGGCCAGCAGCGGGCTGTTCTTCGACGTGTTCACGCGCTACGACCCCGGCAACCTGCTGGTAAGCCAGGCGCACCGCGAGGTGCTGGAGCGCCAGCTGGAAAGCAGCCGCCTGGGCCGCACGCTGGACCGCCTTGCCGCCGGCCGCGTGGCGCTCACCGAGCCCAAGCGCACGCCGCCGCTCGCCTTTCCGCTCCTCGTGGACCGCACCCGCGAGGCGGTGAGCAGCGAGTCCATGGCCGACCGCGTGCGCCGCATGCAGGTGGCGCTGGAGAAGTACGCGGATGCGGGCAAGTAGTGGATCTCATGCTCGCTGCGATTCTGATCCGCTAATGGCCGCCCGCCTCGCGCAGCGAATGATGCCGAATTGCACATCTGATCCGGCAACGTGCCGTCCGCCCCGCGTGAGCGAATGAATTCGCCGCTGGAAGAACGCAAAGTCCGCCTGCGCGGACTCGGCGGCCCGGCGGCATGCGGCGTCCCAGGCACCTGTGCGTCCGCAACCAGGAAGATCACCGGATTGGATCCGCAATCCGCATCAGATCCGCCAAGGCTTTACTGTTTGGGGCTCACAGAGAGTCACCGGAGGTAACGGAGTAGCTGCTTCGCGGATGGAGAGAATCGGATGAGCGTGGCGTGGAAGATCGTCTTGGTGATTGGGCTGGGAATCGCCATGCTGATCCTGAACGTATGGCTTTACGAGCACCGCCTGGACCCACCCGAGACCGACTCGGCCGCAAAGCTCCACGAGCTCCACCGCTACGACCCGACCGGCAGACGGCTCCTGCCGCTGGTCCTTCTGGTCGACGTGCTGTTTCTCGGGACGTTTCTCTGGATGACGTTCGAGTTCCGGTAGAGCTGCGTCCGAGCCCGCCGAATCTCCCGAGCGGTGTTCGCCGTACGGCCCGGGCGCCGGTCGACCCGGGCCGGCTGATCGATATCCATCCCGGAGATTCCGCCATGTATGGCATTGCACGCCGCGCCCGCTTCGCCGCCGCCCTGGTGCTGGTCGCACCGGTGGCCGCGCACGCGCAGTCCAGGGTCACGCTGCAGGTGACCGATCTTTCCCCGAAGTTCCTGACCTTCTACGAGGCCGCCGCGCAGGCAGACCCGGACCGGCGCTTCGCGCTGTGGAAGGAGCATTACGGCTTCGCGGCGCTCCCTCCCGTTCCAGAGGCGGATTCCATGGCGCGTGCAATGCTCGACGACGCCTGGCCGCGCTATCCGGAGGTGATGGAGCGCATCCGCGCCGGCGCGCCGGGAATGCAGCCGGCGGCCGAGCCCACCCTGCGCGCCGTGGCCGACCTTCTCGGCGTTACGGACACCATTACGGTGCGGCTGCTGGCGTACGTGGGCGCGCGCGAGGGCAACGCCTTTACCAACGCCAGCCGCGGCCTGATCACCGTCTACGTGCCGGTGGAAGAAGACGCCGCCTGGCGCGAGCTGGTGATGGTGCACGAGATGACGCACGCCGTGCATCACCGGCTGGCCGGCTACTCGGAGGGATGGGAGCGCAGCATCGGCCGCACGCTGTTCGCCGAAGGGCTGGCCGCGCGCGCCACCGAAGCACTGCACCCGGGGCGTCCCGCCGCCGCGTACCTGGAGCATCGCCCCGGCTGGTTTGCCGCCGCGGATTCGCACGGCGACGACATCCTTCGCGGCATCCTTCCCCACCTGCGCCAGAGCGACGCGCAGACGGTCATGCGCTTCACCATGGGCACCGGCACCACGGGCACCGAGCGCGAGGCGTACTACGCCGGCTGGCGCGTGGTCGGGCACCTGCTGCAGCGCGGCTACACCTTCCCCCAGCTTGCCCGCATCCCCGAGTCGGAGGCGCCGGCGCTGGTGGAGGCCGCCATCCGCGAGATGCTGGCGGAGCCTGGTGTGTAGGCCGGGCCGTATACGACACCTTCGGTGACTTCCTGAGGGAGCGCCACACCAAAGCGTAAGCTTCACAACCGCTTGCGCGCGACCGAAGGATCT
>DASQBH010000739.1:0-2160 GCA_035635315.1 Longimicrobium sp. | reverse complement strand
ACCTCGTCCACCGCAAAGTGCGCGGCGTGCTCGTCCACCCGTCCCAGGTCGGCGACGTGCTGGGCGAGCCTGGGGTGTCGGCGATCGACCGGATGGCGTCCAAGCACGACGACCCGGCCGTACGCCGGGTCGTCGAGAAGGAGGTCCAGCACGTGGCCTCCCACCAGCCCCGTGGCGCCCAGCAGCAGGGCGCTCGCGAGGCCGGCGGACGGCGTGGCGGAATCCGTCAAAGGGCTCCTCAGTTGGCCGGCGCGGGGGCGCTCAGCTGCGGGCGCGCCTCGCCGGGCTGCTTGTCGGCTTCCATCCCGGGCGTGACCCGGTTGGCCAGCGCGTCGGTGTACACCTGCCGCCACTCGGTCAGCTGGCGCTGCGCGGTGGTGTCGTTGGGGTCGGAGAGGCCGGTGAGGCCCAGCAGGCCCACGCCGCCCACCAGCGACACCGCGCCCCACATGTGGTCGGTCACGTTGGGCCGCGCGCGGTGCAGCACCTCCATGTTGCGCGACACCGCGCCCGCCGCCCGGAGCTGCTCCTGCGCCTGCTTCTCCATCTCGTCGGCGCTCTTGAGCATCTCGTTGATGCTGGCGTCGTCAAAGCCGGCCTGGCCGCGGTACTGCTCGGCCTGCTGGCGCATGGTGGCGGCCTGGCTGGCGGCGGCCTCGTACATGGGCTTCATCATCAGGTAGCCGCTCACCTCGCCCATCCGCTCGCGCACCCACTCCATCTCCGCCGGGTTCAGCCCCTGCGAGCGCGCCGCGCGCACGTACGCGCCGCCGATCAGGTCGCCGAAGCCCACCATCAGGCTCCCCGCGTCGGCCGCGTTGCGCAGGCCCGAGACCAGGCCGCCGTTGTCCTTTTCGGCGCGCTGGGCCATCCGCGCGGCTTGCTCGTGGTACTTCTTGCTCTCTTCGCGAATCAGGTCGAACTGCAGCAGCGTGGTGCGCAGGAACGCCTGCACCTGCCGCTCCGTGAGCACGCTGTCGGCGGGGGCGGTAAAGCTGGCCAGCTCGCGCTCCGTGGCCGTGGCCGACGACTTCTGGTCGACCTCCTCCACGCTGGCGGCCTGGGTCTCCTCCTGGGGCTTGTCGCCGCCGCACGCGGCCAGCAGCAGCAGGGCGGCCGCGGAGGCGCGGCGAACGGAGCGGGTGCCGGGAATGGGATACTGCATGTCTCGACCTCGCTGCGGATGAGCGTGGAGAGGGAGTGCCGGCGCGGGACCGCGCCGTGGAAGGACCTTCCGCCTTCCGGTCGGATGGGCGGGACGCAAACGGTGCATCATGCGCGCGGCGTTGTCAAGTGTTTCGGTGACAATCGCTTGGCCCGCATTGCGTTGCATCCGGCCCGGCGCGTGGATACGTGGGATGCGGCGAATCGGTTTCGATGGGGAGGATGCACGGCGCCGCTCACGGTCCCGCGTCCGCCCCCTCCGCTCGCTTAGGCTCGCACCTCCCCCGAAACTGCCGGGGGAGGTTGGTGAGTGGGATCGAAGTGCAGCCGCCGGTCTCGTACCCGGGCGGGTGAACCCGCGGCTGGAAAAGCGAAAAGCCCCGCAATCTACGCGGGGCTTCGTGTCGGATGGTGCGGGGTGCATCCGGGACGCACCTCATTCTCCAGGCGCACCGGCCTGTCTCTCCCCGAGCGGGTGAAGCCCCGCCGGGCGAGCTCCGCGAGCCAGGCGGGGCTTATCGCAGTTCCAGCCCCGGGATTCATCCCGGGGAGGCCGCGCGGGCGTTGCCGGCGGTTCCGACGAGGCGTCGTTGGACGATGCCTCCCGGGCGGGGGTGAACCCAACGGCGTGACCCTCGATGCGTTGCCGGCGGAGACGCGCTCCGCCGGCTCCACGTCCTCCGCATCAGTCGTCCGCTCAGGGGACGAGCTCGATCGAGTCGATGTAGAGGGTGGACTGCGCGCCGCCTGCGTCCTCCTGGATCACCACGTCGGTGATGGAATTCGACGTCACGCCCAGCGCGGAGAGGGGGATGCTCACCTTGCGCCACGCCCCCGCCACCACCGATCCGCCCGCGATGTACGGATCCGCCTGCACCGTCTGCAGCCATCCGCCTGTGTCGCCCAGGTAGACCGCCAGCTGCTGCCCGCCGGAGGCGCCGCCGTGGACGTAGAACTCCAGCCGCGACATCCCCGCGGGGCTCACGCCGGAATGGT
>DASQBH010000738.1:0-2265 GCA_035635315.1 Longimicrobium sp. | reverse complement strand
GCCAGCACCTCCTCCACGGAGGTGCGGGGCACCACGTACCGGTCCTCGGCCGACGCGAGCTCCGGCGCAGGCAGCCCCTTGCGGTCCAGCTTGCCGTTCGGGGTCAGCGGCAGCGCGTCCAGCACCACGAACGCCGCCGGCACCATGTACTCCGGCAGGCTCCGCCGCAGGTGCGCGCGGAGCACTCCCGCCTCCGTGTCGCCCACCACGTACGCCACCAGCCGCTTCTCCCCGGGCACGTCTTCGCGGACCACGACCACGCAGTCGGCGACTCCCTCGCTCCGCCGCAGCGCGCCTTCGATCTCGCCCAGCTCGATCCGGAAGCCCCGGATCTTCACCTGGTGGTCGATCCGTCCGACGAACTCCAGCGTGCCGTCGCCGCGCCACCGCATCCGGTCGCCCGAGCGGTAGAGCCGCGCCCCCGGCTCGGCCGAGAACGGGTCGGGGACGAAGCGCTCGGCCGTCAGTGCCGGGCGCGCCAGGTACCCGCGCGCCACCTGCACCCCGCCGATGCACACCTCGCCGGGGGCGCCGACGGGGACCGGCTCCCCCGCGGCGTCCAGCACGTAGACGCGGACGTTGGCCGTCCCCGCGCCCAGCGGGGGCGGGCGGGTGCCGTCCGTCGCCTCGAACACCGACATGCGGACGCTGGTCTCCGTGGGACCGTAGCCGTTGAAGAAGCGCCGCCCCGGCGCCCAGCGGGCCACCAGTTCCGCGCCGCACACCTCACCCCCCACCATCACCGCCCGCAGCGCGGGGAGCGGCGCGCACGGGGTGGCCGCCAGCGCGCTGGGGGTGAACTTCGCGTGCGTCACCCGCTCGCGCTCCAGCAGCGACACCAGCTCGTCGCCGGGGATCAGCGACTCGCGCTGCGCCGCCACCAGGGCGGCGCCCGTGGTCAGCGCGGTGAAGATGTCCATCACCGACGCGTCGAAGTGCAGCGGCGCGAACAGGAGCACGCGGTCCCCGGGGGCGATCTCGTAGATGCGGGAGAAAGCCACCACCGCGTTGCACACCCCGCCGTGCTCCACCAGCACCCCTTTGGGCAGCCCCGTGGAGCCGGAGGTGTAGACGACGTACGCCAGGTTGCGCGGCGTCACCCCGACCGCCGGCGGCGTGGCGGGGAAGCGCGCGAGGTCCTCGCCGGCCTCCACCACCGTGCGCCCCGCCGTCCAGGGGCGTGCGGCCTCCGCGCCGCCGGCGACCACGACCTGCACGGACGCCTCGTCGAGCATGAAGGCGATGCGCTCGTCGGGCGCGGCGAGGTCCATCGCCACGTAGGCGACGCCCGCCTTCAGGATCCCCAGCAGCGCGGCGATCGCGTCCAGCGACGGCTCCACGCAGAGCGCCACCCGATCCTCCGGGCGCACCCCCAGCGCGACCAGCCGGTGCGCCAGGCGATTGGCGCGGCGGTCCAGCTCCTCGTACGTCAGCGCGGCATCCTCGAACACCACCGCCACCGCGCCGGGCGTGCGCTCCACCTGCGCCTCGAACAGCTGGTGGAGGCACCGGTCCGCCGGATACTCGGCCGCCGTCCGGTTCCATGCCTCCAGCACGAGCGCGCGCTCCGCCTCGCCGAGCAGCTCCAGCCGCGACAGCCGCACGTCCGCGTCGGCGGCGACCTGCTCCAGCACCCGCTCCAGGTGGCCGAGCATCCGCTCGACCGTGCCGCGCTCGAAGAGGTCGGTGCTGTACTTCAGTCCGCCACGCAGGCCCTTGGGGGTCGCCGCGAGGCCCAGGACAAGATCGAACTTGACGCTCTCGAGCTCCGCACCGACTTCGCTCACCGTCAGCGCCGGAAGAGCGCCTCCCGGGCCCCCGGCGTCCTGCAGCGCGAACATCACCTGGAAGAGCGGCGAGTGGCTCAAGCTGCGCTCCGGCTGCAGCTCGGCCACCAGCTTCTCGAACGGCACCTCCTGGTGCTCGTACGCGCCCAGCGTGACGTCGCGGACCCGCCGCAGCACCTCGCGGAAGCTCGGGTCTCCACCGAGATCGGTCCGCAGCACCAGGGTGTTGACGAAGAAGCCGATCAGCTCCTCCACCTCCGCGCGCGTGCGTCCGGCGATCGGGCTCCCCACCACCACGTCCTCGCCCGCGCCGTACTTCGAGAGGAGCACCTGGAAGGCGCCCAGCAGCGTCATGTACAGCGTCGCGCCCTCGCTCCGTCCCAGCGCCTGCAGCCGCTCCAGCAGGTCGAGGGAAAGCTCGATCCGCTCGTGCGCTCCCCGGAACGTCTGCACCACCGGGCGCGGATGGTCGGTGGGC
>DASQBH010000737.1:0-2450 GCA_035635315.1 Longimicrobium sp. | reverse complement strand
GACCTCGTCGCCTATGGCCAGTGTGCGACCGTCGGCCCCTCGGACCTCCGGTTCGGCGTCGACGAATCGGTCGAACTGGTTCGGCAGCGCTTCGGGGCTGATTTCGATCCGAGCATCGCGGTCCGGCTGCACGAGATGTCCGATGGCTGGCCCCTCGGCATTCAGCTCGTCCTTGCGGTGATGGCGGCCGATCGTGATCCGCGCGCAGCCGCGGAGACGCTGCTCAAGCAGAAGGGCGTGCTGCACCACCGCTTCGTCGCTCTGCTGCTCGCCAACCTCGATCCCTCCGACCTTGCACTCCTCACGAGGGTTTCCGTCCTCGAAAACTTCACTCCGGCCCTCGCCGCCGCGGCGTCCGGCGCGGCGGACGCCGCGGAGCGCCTTCGCCGCATCGCCGCCACCACGCCGGTGCTTGTCGCCGGCGAGCAGAGCGACTGGATGCGGCTTCATGCGCTCGCCCGGGAGGCGCTGCGCGACCGGTTCGACGCGCTCTCCGCCGACGAAAGGTCCGAGATCCAAGCCCGTGTTGCGCAGTGGTTGGCGACCAACGAGCTGATGGCTTCCGCCGCGCAGCACGCTCTCGCCGCGGGTCGGCGCGACTGGGCCTACGAGCTGGCGGAGCGCAGCCTCTACGACTCGCTGATGATTCGGGGGCGGCTCGATGACGTGCAGGACTGGTTCAGGATCATCCCGAGCGCCGAGTCCGAGGCCCGGCCGCGGCTGCTGCTTGCCGCCGCCTGGTCGTTTGCCATCGGCGAGCGCCACGCGGAGGCGGAGCGGCTGGTCGTGCGCTTGCTGGCCAGGGACGACATCGACGATGAACTGCGTTGCGAGTGCGCGTTGATCCGCGCCGGGGCCGCCGTATTCGCTGACGATCCCGACCGCTTCGTCGAGTTGCACGATCCCTGGGCGGTGGATCCACCCCTGAAAGATGCCTGGCTTCTGAAGATCCACGCCAACCGGTCGGCCTTCCGGGCGCTGCTGGACGGGGAGCCGGCGCTGGCGCGCCTGCGCCAGCAGCGCGCGCCGTCCGGCGATTCCGACGTGGCTCCCGGGCATCTCGGCCGGTGGAGCGACGGCATCATCGGTCTCAGCTACCTGTGGGAAGGGCAGGTCCTCCTGGCCGAGCGCATCCTGCGGCCGGCGCTGCTGCAGGCGGACGCCGATCTCGGCCGGCGCGACCCGTTCCCGTGCATGTTGGCGGCGCTGCTGGCCGCGGCGCTGTGGGAGCGGGACCAGGCGCGCGATGCGGAGCTGACGCTGATCAACCGGCTGGACGTGCTTGAGCGGAGCGGACTGCCCGAGGCGGTCCTGCTCGCCTTTCGTACGCTCGCCCGGATCGCGGCGGGGGAGAACGAGGCGCGGGCGCTCGACCTGCTCGATGGACTCGATGCCGTGGGCGCGCAGCGCGCACTGCCGCGGCTGCGGCTCGCGAGTCTGGCGGAGCAGGTGATGCTGCACTCCCGCCGGTATCGGGCGGAGAGCTGCCGCGGGCTGATGGCACGGATCGAGGCGTTGCTGGCTGCCGAAGGCCCGTCGCGCGGGAGGCTCTGGCGCGCGACCGCCGAGACGTATCGGGACCTGGCCGAGGGCTACGCGGCGATCGCGGCCCGGGACTGGCGGGCGGCGCGGGCACCATTCGAGCGGGCCAATGCCGCGGCGCGGGCCGCCAAACGCAATCGGCTCTATATCGAGACGCTGGGTTTCCGCGCGCTGATCCTCCAC
This sequence comes from Longimicrobium sp., assembly GCA_035635315.1. Classification (GTDB taxonomy): domain Bacteria; phylum Gemmatimonadota; class Gemmatimonadetes; order Longimicrobiales; family Longimicrobiaceae; genus Longimicrobium. The sequence continues at coordinate 725 of DASQBH010000737.1, read as the reverse complement.
CATTGCGGCGAGGATGCTGCGAGCCTTGCACAGGAAGCGGTGGAGCTTGCGAAGGTCTACGGCCTGCCGCGGGTGTTCGATGACGCGCATCCCGCCCTCGGCGAGCGAATCGGGCGCATCCTGTCGCGTGCGCCGGCGGGACCCCCGGTGTCCGCCGAACCCCGGAGGGCTCCGCCGCCGGCGTCCGTCCCCCGCGAAGCGGAACTGATCGCGCGTTCGACCGCGCTGACGCCCAAGGAGCGGGAGGTGATCGAGCTGCTCGCGCGCAACCTGTCGAACAAAGAAATCGGCCTGACGATGAACATCCACGAGGATACCGTCAAATGGCACGTCAAGAACCTTTTCGCCAAGCTCAGCGCGGGAACCCGCAAGCAGGTGGTTTCCCGGGCGAGACTCATGGGGATCCTGGCGCCGGCCTCCTGAGACGCCCCACCCCCGGAAGCCAGCCCCCTCTACAAGTGGGGGGACGCCCGGCCCTCCTTCGCGATACGACTCTGCCCGAAGCCGGCCGACAGGGGCGCTGCACGTCGAGAAGCCCAACCGGAGCGATAGGAGGAGACCAGATGACCATAGTGACTGAGGCCGTATCGAAGACTGAGGCTGTATCGAAGACTGAGGCTGTATCGAAGCCGGGCGCGCCCGCCCGCATTTCCAGCACGGCGCGGCTCTCGGCAATCAGGGTGGAACCGCTGACCTGCACGATCGGCGCGGAGATCTCGAACGTG
>DASQBH010000736.1:0-2907 GCA_035635315.1 Longimicrobium sp. | reverse complement strand
GCGGCTCGCGAAGTCTCTCGGGGCCTGGAAGGCGCGGCTCGAAGGCGGCGTCGGCCTTCGGCGACAGCTGGGCGAAGAGTCCATCCACTGCTACAGCGTGGGCCGCTACTGGCACACCCTCGCCGATGTGGGCCGCGACGGCTTCTCCCGGTTCCGCGCGCGCATGGACGGGGACGGGGCCTTCACCATGCTGGGGGCAGCGGGCGTGCGCGCGCCCCTGCTGGAGGCCCTGGCCGACTTCTGCCTCACCCAACCGCCGGAAGGAGTGTCGCTTCAGGACTTCATCTGGCAGGAGGCGCAGTCGGCCTACGAGCGGGCACGCCAGCTCGCCACCTTCCTCTACTGGCGGCCGCTGCTGATGGAGGCGTGCTTCCAGGAGGGCGAACTGCTGCGCGAGCACACCCCCGAGGCCCGGCGCCGGGAGGCGGAGGGCGGGAAGCCGTGGTGGTGGCGCTGGGACAAGCTCTTCTGGCAGTCGATCAACCTCGAACGCGAGGCGGGGTGGACCATGAACACGCCCGTCATGCACCGCAACCGCTGGGAATTCTTCTCCAGTCACGAGGACAACGAAGGCAGCGTGGAGGACGCCTACAATGCCCTGAGGACGGTCAAGCGGGCCGGCTACCCGCTCCCCCTCATCCTCGACTGGCACAACCAGGTACGCTCGCACCTCATCAACCACAGCGACAGCGACGACGACCGGCGGCGCGACGCCGAACTGAACGAGGAGTGGGCGGACACGCTGTTGCCGCTCCCCGAGGCCCGCCGCTACTGGCAGCCTTACGACAGTCTGGAGCTGGTACAGGCCAGTGCGCTGCATTTCGCCGCTCAGGCCCGCCGCCTGGTGCAGGAGCTCGACCGCGCCGACGAGCTCCTGGACCGGGCCGACGCGCTGGTCGAAGCCTCGCGCACGCCCGCGACCCATGTCCCGGAGCCCACCCCCGGGGACCGGGCCGTGGACGACGGCAACGGGAACGGCGAAGGAAGCGGCGCGGGGGCGGAGCGCCAGACCATGCTCCGCGATCTGACGATCAGCCTGAGGATTCAGCGTGCGTGGCTGCGCAAGGCACAGGAGCGAAACGACGAATACCGCGAGGCAATCTACGGCATATGGCGTGAGATGCGTCCGGATGACGCGGACTGCGCCGTTCTGCTGGGGAGTCTCGCCGACATCGAGCACCACCAGAAGCTGCTCGGCACTCCCTGGCCGGCGCCGGGCATGCCGCTGCACGTCGATCCCGACAGTCCGGGCATGTCGCTGCCGGAGGAATGGTTCACGACGCTCCACCCCCTGCGGCTCAACAACCGCTATGAGTTCCGCCTCTACCAGCTGCTCAACACTGTCAACTCCCTGGAGCGCGCGGAGCGGTTCAGCTCAGGGGGTGAACTGGCCCAGTTGCCCTCCTTCCTCGGCCTCCTGAACACGGTCCTGCTCGGCATCCGTGGCCAGAACACGCTCGACCCCCTGGTGGCCACTCCCCGCCTCCTCTTCAGCACGGAGATGTTGAAGATGGTGGCAAAGGCGCGCTGGCTGGGCATCGGGCGGTTCGCCGAGATCAGCCGTTCCTACGCCGCGTACGGCCTGACGTACGGCCACGCGGACGAGACACGTGCCATGATCGTAGACCTGCTAGACGCCGCGCGCTTCTACTTCGCCGAAGTGGAGCGCATCGACAGCGAGGAGCTGGAGACACTGCACCTGCTGATGGAGTACGAGCCGGACTCCCCGCGCAACTTCCGCGAGGAGTACGTCCGCGTGCTGATTCAGCACAAGCACCTGCTCGACCACGAAAGACTCTCGTTGCAGGCTTCCGAGGCGACCGACTGGTATGCCGCGGCGCAGCGGATACACAAGTACCTGCATGTGCTCGTCGACGACGAGCTGCTGGACAGCTGCATGCGACTGGAACTGCAGGCACGCGGCCTCTCGGAGAAGAGCTTCTACAACACGCGGACGCTGCGGCGCGAGGCCATGCAGGCGGCCGTCGCAAAGTACGACGCCGGCGAAAGCGCTGTCTCCCTCGAAATCCTCAGGTCCGTCCTGCCATCATACGGCATCGAGTGGGTCTTCATGGAAGACCTGCAGGTGCTTCACCTCTGGCTCGAATGCGCCAAGTCCGCCGGGGCTCCGCCGAGCGAAGTGGCATCCAGGGAAGCCGATCTGCGCGCGCTCGCGCTCCGCTATGTCAGGCAGTTCAAACTGGTCATCAAGGAGGAGGAGGTGCGCCAACTCGTCTCCGGCATCCTGATCGGCCTCAATGACCCCGGGTGATGCGTTCTGATGTCGGAGGAGGCACCGCGAAGCGCGCATCCTGACGGGATGCGAGTACCTATCCGTAGCGGCGGACCATCCGGGCGCGCGGCCTGCTGCGCAACGCGGCGGTCGCGCTGGGCAACTGGGGCGCGCCGGAGGCCGTCCCCGCGCTCGCCGTCGTGCTGAACCGCGAGGAGCCGCTGGTGCGCGGCCACGCGGCGTGGGCGCTGGGACGCATCGGCACGGAGGCGGCGCGGCAGGCGCTGCGAGGAAGGGAAGAGGTGGAGGAGGACGCGTGGGTGCGGGAGGAGATCGGGGCGGCTCTCGAACTCACATACGAGCCGGCGCGATAACCGGATCACCCGGCGCTTCGTTCACGACCAGACGCCCGTCCAGCGGGAGTCGTCTCGTCCGATCTGCACGCGGCGACGTTCCGGGGCTGCCGCGCGGCGGGCGCCTCAGAGCGTGTCCAAGAATCTGGTCCCAGGATGACCGAGGTTTGATTTCCTGAGGGAGCGCACGCTTGGAACTGTAATCTCGTCAACCGTTTGCGCGCGACCGAAGGATATCGTCTCGGCCATTGCGAGGCTGGCCCTGCGGCACTGGTCCAGCCCCCAGGTGCTGCCGGCGAGATCCTTCGGTCGGCGCCAAAC
>DASQBH010000735.1:0-5788 GCA_035635315.1 Longimicrobium sp. | reverse complement strand
GGAGGGCGGCACCGGCGCGGCACAGACGACGGCGTGGTCCGTGGGGGTGCTGTCGCTGGCGGGGCAGGACGCGCTGGACGTGCTGCTCGCGCTCCCCACTGACGGGTCCGGTGGGGTGGTGATGGGCGACAGCGTGCGCGCGTTCGGCGAGTTCGCCAAGCTGGCGCTGGAGATGGTGGCGGGCGGGCGCGTGCTGCCGCTGCTGGAGCCGGTCCACGGCGGCCGGTGGACGGCGCGCTGGCGGCCGCTGCTGGCCGCGGAGGCGGACGGGGAGCGGGTGGCCGCGCTGCGCCGCGCCATGCCCGGGGCCTGCGCCGCGCACGCCCCCGCCGCCGCGGCGGACGACGTGGTCGGGCGCGCGCTGGACGCGCTGGTGGACGCCTGCGTGCGGCAGGGGGTGGAGGCGACGGCGCCACCCGCCGGTCGCGCGGCGGCGCGGACGCCGGCGGAGGCGTGGCTCGACGCGCTGTTCGCCGCGGAGGCCGCGCCACGGAAGGGCGGACCCGGGTGGGACCGGATGCACGCGGCCCTCGGCGCCTGGAGCCGCCCCCTGGCCCCCGCGACGGCGAGCGGGATCCGCACCTGCTTTCAGCTCACCGCGCCGGTCGACCCCGCCGCCGATCCGGACGCCGCGCTCGCGCAGATCGAGCGCGGGGCGAAGCTGGACGCGTGGCGGCTGGAGTTCCTGCTGCAGGCCGCGGACGACCCCAGCCTGCTGGTGCCCGCGGGGGAGGTGTGGCGGGCGCGGGGCGCGCTGAAGGTGTTCCGCCGCACGCTGGAGCAGCCGCAGGAGCGCCTGCTGGAGGACCTGGGGCGCGCGCTGCGGCTGGTTCCGGGGCTTCACCCCGCCCTGCGCGGCGCGCGCCCCACGGGGATGACGATGGACGCGGAGGGCGCCTACCACTTTCTGCGCGAGGGCGCGCCGGTGCTGGCGCAGGCGGGGTTCGGCGTGCGGGTGCCGCCGTGGTGGAACGGGCCGGCGGCGCGCCTGGGGGTAAAGCTGCGGGCGCGGTCCTCCTCGTCCCCGGCGAGCGCGGCGGACGGGCGCTTCGGGCTGGAGACGCTGCTCGCGTACAACTGGCAGGCGTCCATCGGCGGGCAGGCGCTCACGGCGGACGAGTTCCACGCGCTGGCGCAGGCCAAGGTGCCGCTGGTGCGCTTCCGTGGCCAGTGGGTGGAGCTGCGGCCGGAGGAGGTGACGGCCGCGCTGCGGCTGTTCGAGCAGGGCGCCAGCGGCGAGATGACGGCGGCGGAGCTGCTGCGCCTGGCAGCCGGCGGGGGGGAGGAAGCCGCGCTCCCGGTCGAAGGGGTGGAGGCGGAGGGGTGGCTGGGCGAGCTGCTGGCCGCCGCGGGCGACGCGCGGGTGCAAGCGGTGGTGCCGCCCGCGGAGTTCGCGGGAACGCTGCGCCCGTACCAGGAGCGCGGCCTTTCCTGGCTGGCCTTCATGGACGGGCTGGGGGTGGGTGCCTGCCTGGCGGACGACATGGGGCTGGGCAAGACGGTGCAGCTTCTCGCGCTCCTCCTCGCCCGCCCCCCGCGGGCGGCGAAGGGGAAAAAGACGCTGCCCACGCTCCTGGTCTGCCCCATGTCGCTCGTCGGCAACTGGCAGCGCGAGGCAGCGCGGTTCGCGCCCGGGCTGCGGGTGCACGTGCACCACGGCGGCGAGCGGCTGAGCGGCCGCGCGCTCAAGAAGGCGGTGCGCGGCAGCGACCTGGTCATCACCACCTACGCGCTGGCGGCCCGCGACCGCGAGGAGCTGGGCGCGGTGGAGTGGGGGCGCGTGGTGCTGGACGAGGCGCAGAACGTAAAGAACGCGGCCGCGCGCCAGGCGCAGGCCGTCCGCTCCTTCCGCGCGCCGCGGCGCATCGCCCTCACGGGCACCCCGGTGGAGAACCGGCTGTCGGAGATGTGGTCCATCCTGGACTTTCTGAACCCCGGCCTGCTGGGCACGGCGCGCGACTTCCGGACGCGCTTCGCCCTGCCCATCGAGCGCTACCGGGACGCGGACCGCGCGGCGCAGCTGCGGCGGCTGGCGGGGCCCTTCATCCTGCGCCGCCTCAAGACGGACCGCGGCATCATCCAGGACCTGCCGGAAAAGCAGGAGATGAAGGTCTACTGCAACCTGACCCGCGAGCAGGCGTCGCTCTACCAGGCCACGGTGGACGACCTGATGCGCCGCATCGAGTCGAGCGACGGCATCCAGCAGCGCGGGCTGGTGCTTTCCATGCTGCTGCGGCTGAAGCAGGCGTGCAACCACCCCGCGCAGCTGCTGGGCGACGGCAGCGCGCTGGCCGGGCGCTCCGGCAAGCTGGAGCGGCTGGAAGAGGTGCTGGACGAGGTGATGCAGGTGGGCGACCGCGCGCTGGTCTTTACCCAGTTCGCGGAGATGGGGCACCTGCTGCAGGCGCGGCTGCAGGAGCGCTTTGCCCGCGAGATCCCGTTTCTGCACGGCGGCACCCGCAAGGCAGACCGCGACGCGCTGGTGGCGCGCTTTCAGGGCGCGGGCGGGCCGCCGGTGCTGCTCCTTTCGCTCAAGGCCGGCGGCACGGGGCTCAACCTGACCGCCGCCAACCACGTGATCCACTTCGACCGCTGGTGGAACCCCGCGGTGGAAGACCAGGCCACGGACCGCGCCTTTCGCATAGGCCAGCGGCGCGACGTGCAGGTGCGCAAGCTGATCTGCGCGGGAACGCTGGAGGAGCGCATCGACCTGGTGATCGAGGAAAAGAAGGCGCTCGCCGGCAGCGTGCTGGGCACGGGCGAGGCCTGGCTCACGGAGATGTCGACGGACGAGCTGCGGCGCGTGGTCGCGCTCTCCGCCGACGCGGTTGCGGAGTGAGGAGCCGATGACCGACTGGAGGGACTGGGAGACGGGGCCGCGGCGCCAGGCAAAGGACGGCATAAAGGCCCGCAGCACCCGCGGCGAGATCGGCGAGACGTGGTGGAGCCAGCGCTTCATCACGGCGCTCAAGGAGGTGGCGGATGCCAACCGCCTGAGCCGCGGCCGCAGCTACGCCCGCAGCGGCCAGGTGATGGACCTGCGCGTGTCGCCCGGTGGCGTAACGGCCAGGGTGCAGGGCTCGCGGCCGCGGCCGTACGAGGTGCTCATCCGCCTCACGCCGTTCACGGACGCGGAGTGGGCGCGGGCGGAAGAGGCGCTGGCGGACCAGGCGCTGTTCCTGGCCGCGCTGCTGGCGGGCGAGATGCCGCGCGACGTGGAGCAGGCGTTCGCGGCGGCCGGGCTGTCGCTCTTTCCGGCGAAGCGCCAGGAGCTGCGGTCGGAGTGCTCGTGCCCGGACCCGGTGAACCCGTGCAAGCACGTGGCGGCCACGTACTACATCCTGGCCGAGGCGTTCGACGCGGACCCGTTCCTGGTGCTCTCCTGGCGCGGCCGCTCGCGCGAAGCGCTGCTGGCCCGCCTCCGCGAGCTGCGCGCGTCGCGGCCGGAGGAAGAGGAATCGGTGGATGAGGATGCCGAGGAGTCGGCTCCGGCGCCGGAGCCCCCCGCCCCGGCGGACTTCTGGCGCGCCGGCGCCGAGATGGCGTCGCTCACCTTTGCTCCGCGCGCCCCCGCGGTGCCGGACGCCGTCCTGCGCCAGCTCGGCCCCGTCCCGCCCGAAGCCGGCGGCGCCGAAGCGGAGGGGGCGCTTTCCGAGGCCTACGCCGCCTTTACCCGCGCCGCCGAGCGCCGCGCGTTCGGCTGATCATCAAAGATACGCCTCACACGGAGTCAACGGAGTCAACGGAGTTTGCTCATGCCGACCCCGCTGGTTTCTTTGCTGGCATCATTCTTTTCCCACGAACAAATCAGGCCTCGTACCGGATCCGCAAGAACAAACAGCGAAAGGTACAGAGGAACAGACAACAGCCAGAGGAACAGAGACGAACCGGTTTCCTCTGTTCCTCTGGCTTTTGTCTGTTCCTCTGTACCCAATGTTTTCCGGATCTGGTATTAGACCTCACAGAAAGCCGACGGAGCCAACGGAAAGAACTCCGTTGACTCCGTTGACTCCGTGTGAGGCCAATCCGTTCCGGTGAAGCCGGCGTCAGGGCTCTTCGGCCGGCGGTGGGACGGGTTCGCCGATCGGTTCGTCCACCGGCGCGTCGTCGATGGCGGGCTCGGGCCGCGGCGCGACAGGCTCCGGCACGCGGCCGATGACGATGGTGTCGCGGGGCACCTCGCGAATCGGCGCGGGGGTTCCCAGCACGCGCGGACCGCGCTCCCGCGGCGGCTCGGGCGGCAGGGGCTGCAGCATGGGGATCTCCCACAGCGCGAACGACGCCCCGCCGCGCGCGGCGCCCTGCCGCAGCCGCGTCATGGCCGGCACCGGGAGCGCCGCCGTGTCCACCCCGCCGCGCGCCATCTCACGCTTGACGTGCGCAGCGAACCCCTCGGAGCGCCCGTACACGTCGGGGAACACGTGCAGCCGGTCGCCCCGCAACTCGGCCACCTGGTAGCTCACGCGCATCCGGATGGAGCGCGACATCACCGTGTGCCGCTGCGTGGTCCCCGGGCGCGACATGGCGTCCAGCTCCCCATCCCCCATGGACGGCGTGGCGATGCGGTGCAGGCGCCGCGCAAGGTCCACCACGTCCGCGTTGCTCATGCGGATGCAGCCGTGCGACGCCGGGGCGCCCAGCCGCCCTTCGCTGGTGGTGCCGTGGATGTAGATCAAGTCGTCCATGTGCAGCTTTACGCGGCCCATGGGGTTGCCCGGCCCCGGCGGCGTGGGCTTGCGGTTGCGCGCCCACTCGCTCTCGGGCGGGTGCCACCAGGGATTGAAGATCACCGTCGCCAGCAGGTAGTCGCCCACCGGCGTGGGGTACCGCGCCGAGCCCACGGAGACGGGGTAGGTGCGCACCACGCTGTCGCCCTGCACCAGCTCCAGCCGCCCGCTGGGGATGTTGACCACCACCTCCACGTCCGGCACGATCTGCCGGCGCGGCCTGGCGGGCTTCGCCGAATCCGCCGCGGCCTCCTTCGCCGCGGGACCGGCCGCGTCGCCGTCGCCGTCCGGGCGCAGGGCGTTCGCGATGGGCTCCTCCCCGGCAAGGCCGCGGCCCATCAGCACCACCGTAAGCGCGCCGGTGGCGAGGAGAAGTCCAAAAACTGTGCGTGCGGCGGACCAGGACATCAAAGGAGCAGCGGGCGGGAGGTCTTGCGCGGCCCCGGAATCGGAGCCTGCCGTAAATATGCATGCAAAACGCTGCAATACAAGCGTCGCGAGCACGGATCATCATTTTCCCGCGACGGTGGGACTCCGCAGGGTGGACATTCCGGCCAATCCGTCGTGCAATCCACCGATTCCGTTCCGTTTTCCCTCCCGTGACCGCTCGATGCCCACGTCACGACCGATCCACATCCTGCTCCCGCTCGTCCTCCTGCCGCGCGCGTAAACCCCGACGAGACGGGGCCCGTCCGCGCGCCCGATCCGCCGCGTCGGGATGCACCCAGTGAGGCCGCGCCTGGGCCGGAACCGGATCATCATCCTTGATCGCGATCTTCGGCGGAACGATACTCTGTCCGGAAGTACCATCCTCCCGCAGTCCCCCAGTTCCACCCCCACCCGGACGAGGATCGGATCGATGGCGAAGCGCAACGGCAGTTCCACCCGCAAAAAGCTGGTCAATGCCGCGCGGTCCGGCGGTCGCGCGGTGTCGGAGAAGGTACGGAAAGCGGCGCGGGGAGCGGCCGGCCGGAGCATGGCGGGGATGAACGTGGTGATGTTCATCACCGACCAGGACCGCGCCATCCAGCACTTTCCCAAAGGATGGGCGGAGGAGAACC
>DASQBH010000734.1:0-2685 GCA_035635315.1 Longimicrobium sp. | reverse complement strand
GCAGCGCGGGTGGATGGAGAGCGAGACGGCGCGGGCCGGGCTGCGCTTCTGGGAGGCGGAGCTGGGCGGCGTGCCCCCGCTGGAGCTGGCCACCGACTTTCCGCGCCCCGCCCTGATGCGCTTTCGCGGCGCCCGCGAGCGCGTGCACCTGCCCCCGGGGCTGGTGGCCGCGGCGCGCGCCTTCAGCCGCGCGCACGCCACCACCTTCTTCGTCGCCCTGATGACCGCCTTTCAGGCGCTCATGGCCCGCTACACGGGGCAGCGGGACTTCTGCGTGGGAAGCGGGCTGGGCAACCGCGGGCAGGTGGCGCTGGAGGGGGTGATCGGGATGGTGGTGAACACGGTGGCGATCCGCGCCGGGCTGGCGGGCGACCCCACCGGGGTGGAGCTGCTGCGGCGGGTGCGCGAGGCCACCCTGCGCGCGCACGAGCACCAGGACGTCCCCTTCGACCAGGTGGTGGCGCGCCTGCGGCCGGAGCGCAGCGCCAGCGCGCTCCCCGTCTACCAGGTCTCGTTCGCCGCGCACGACTCGCCCATGGCCGACCTCACCTGGGGCGACGTCCGGGTGGAGCTGGCGGACGTGCTGGACAACGGCTCCGCCAAGTTCGACATGCAGGTCACCGTCGTCCCCCGCGCCGAGCAGGGGATCGCCGGACTGGAGCACGAGGTGGTGCTGGTGTGGGAGTACGACACCGACCTCTTCGAGCGGCCCACGCTGCAGCGGATGGCGCGGCACTACCAGACGCTGCTGGAGGGGCTGGTGCGCGACCCCGGGCTGCGCCTTTCCGAGCTCCCCCTGCTGGACGGCGAGGAGCTCCGGCGGGTGGTGGAGGAGTGGAGCCGCACGGGCGGGAAGCCCGCGGCCGTCGGGACGGTGGTCGACCTCCTTCGCGAGCAGGCGGTGCGGACCCCGCACGCGCCGGCCCTGGCCGCCGGCGACGCGACCCTCACCTGCGGCGAGCTGGACGAGCGGACGAACCGGCTGGCCCGCTACCTGGCGCGGCTGGGCGTGGGGGCCGAGGCGCGGGTGGGGATCTGCCTGGAACGGGACCCGGAGCTGGTAATCGCCCTGCTCGCCGTGCTCAAGGCGGGCGGGGCGTACGTGCCGCTGGACCCCGCCCACCCCGCGGAGCGCCTGGCCTACCTGCTGGACGACTGCGGGGTGGGCGTGCTGCTGACGCGGGAAGCGCTGCGCACGGCGCTGCCGGAGCGGGCGGGGGTGCGGGTGGTGGAGGTGGATCGGGAGGGGGATGCGATCGCGTCGGAGAGCGGGGCGCCGCTGGAAGGGCGACCGTCGCCGCGCCACCTGGCGTACGTGATCTACACCTCCGGCTCCACCGGCACGCCCAAGGGGGTGGCGATCGAGCACGGGGCGCTGGCCAGTCACATGGCCTGGTTCGTCCGCGACTTCGGCATCGGCACCGGCGACCGGGTGCTGCAGAAGACGCCGATCGGCTTCGACGCCGCCGGGTGGGAGATCTACGCGCCGCTGCTGACGGGCGGCCTGCTGGTGCTGGCCGCGCACGGAGAGGAGCGCGATCCCCGGTCCCTGGTCCGCACCGTCCGCGACCGGGGGATCACCACCCTGCAGCTGGTTCCGTCGCTGCTGCGGGCGCTGCTGGACGAGCCGGAGCTGGCCGGGTGCACCGCGCTGCGCCAGGTGTTCTGCGGCGGCGAGCCGCTCCCCGGCGAGCTGTGCCGGCGTCTGGGCGAAGTGCTTCCGCACGCGGGGCTGATCAACCTGTACGGCCCCACCGAGTGCTGCATCGACGCCACCACCCACCGCTGCGGGGAGGAAGACGGCCGGCGGGCGGTGGTGCCGATCGGCGCGCCCGTGGCCGGCACGCGCGGCTACGTGCTGGACGAGGCGATGCGGCCCGCGCCGGTGGGGGTGCCGGGCGAGCTGTACCTGGGCGGCGCGCAGGTGGCCCGCGGCTACCTGGGCCGTCCCGCGCTCACGGCGGAGCGCTTCGTCCCCGATCCCTTCTCTGCCACTCCGGGCGCCCGGCTGTACCGGACGGGCGACCGGGCGCGCTGGCGGGAAGGCGCCGTCCTGGAGTACCTGGGCCGGCTGGACGCGCAGGTAAAGATCCGCGGCTACCGCATCGAGCCGGGGGAGGTGGAGGCCGCGCTGCGCCGGCACCCGGACGTGACGGACTGCGCCGTCATCGCGCGCGAGGACGTGCCCGGCGACCGGCGGCTGGTGGCCTACGTGGCCGGCGGCGCGGACGCCGACGCGCTGCGCGCCCACCTGCGCGGGAGCCTGCCGGCGTACATGGTGCCGGCGGCGTTCGTCGCGGTGGAATCGCTTCCCCTGACCCCCAACGGCAAGCTGGACCGCCGCGCGCTCCCCGCGCCGGACTTCGCGGGGATGGCGGACGTGTACGTCGCGCCGCGCACGCCGGCCGAGGAGGTGCTGGCGGGGATCTGGGCCGAGGTGCTGCGCCTGGAGCGCGTGGGGGTGAGCGACCACTTCTTCGCGCTGGGCGGGCACTCGCTGCTGGCCACGCGCGTGGTCTCGCGGATCCGCGACTCGCTGGGCGTGGAGGTGCCGGTGCGCGTGCTCTTCGAGCGCCCCGTCCTGGCGCAGCTGGCGCAGGCGGTGGAGGAGGCCCGGCGCGCCGGGCTCCCCCTTCCGCCGCCGGTGGTCTCCGTCGACGGCGGCCGGCCGCTGCCCCTTTCCTT
>DASQBH010000733.1:0-2456 GCA_035635315.1 Longimicrobium sp. | reverse complement strand
GGTGGACCTGGCGCGGCGCCTGGAGGCCGCGGGCGTGCGCTTCGAGGAGTTGGTGATCCCCGACGACACCCACCACTGGATGCGCCACGCCAACGCCGTGCGCGTCAACCAGGCCACCGCCGACTTTTTCGACCGCGTCTGGGGAGCCCCGGCCACGGCATCGGCGCCGTAGGCCAGAGAACGGCATCACGCGGAGGCGCGGAGGAATGAAGAGAGGACGCGGATTCAGGCTTCATCCGCGTCCTCTCCTTTTTCCTCCGCGTCTCCGCGTGATGCTTTTTGTCAGTCCACGCGCTCGGCCACCAGGTCCGCGGCGCCGCCGCCGGTGACGCGGATCCGGACCGCGCGGCCGGAAGCGTCGCGCTCGAACGTGTACTCCCGCTCGGTTTCGCGGATGAAGAAGCGCGCTTCGCCGGCCGATGCCGGAAAGAGCGTCCGCGGCGCCGGCCAGTTGTTCGCGTTGATGACCAGCCCTCCGTCCGCCGCCCGAACCGTGTAGAGGATGGGCTCGCCCTGCAGCGTCCCCCGGTACTGCCCGGGAGCCACGCGCAGCAGGGCGGGATCCATCGCGGCCGCCGTCTTCACCACCGGATGGAACGCGGGCCAGCCGTACTCGCGCGAAACGGAACGCAGCAGCTCCTGCAGCAACGCGCCGCCGGCGTCGGAGTTCGTCATCACCACCGCGCCCTGGCCCGTCCCGGCGAACAGCAGCATCAGCGCCTGGTACCCCTGGGTGTCCCCGCTGTGGCCGAACCACGCGGCCGGCGTCCCCATCCCGTTCAGCTGCAGTCCCAGCCCGAAGCCGGTGCCGTTCTCGCCCTTCTGCAGCGTAAGCATCTGCCGCGCGAGGGCGGGGGAGATGGGGCCGCCCTCCTCGCCCCGCGACGCGCGGTGCACCGCCAGGACGAAGCGCGCCAGGTCCGACGGCGTGGCCCACAGCCCCGCGGCGGCCATCTCCGGGTAGCGGTGCCATCCCCCCGCGATCGGCACCCCCCGCCGGTCGTGCGCTCGCGCGACGCGGGCCGCGCGCTCCGGCGTCACGTCGTAGTCGTAGCTGGAGTGCAGCATCCCCAGCGGCTGCAGTACCGTCTCGCGCATGAACGCCGCGAACGGGCGCCCGGTCACGTCCATCACCATCTGCTGCATCACCGTGGTCCCGCCGCCGGAGTAGCGCAGGATGGCGCCGGGAAACGTGTCGACGCGGACCGGGGCCGTGTTTGCGGGCGTCTGCCCGTCCAGAATCTGCACCGTGGTGGGGATGGCGGAGTCCGCCGCGTAGCCGGGAAAGCCGTGCACCGTGAGCCCCGCGCTGTGGCTCATGATCCGCCGCAGCGTCACCTTTTCCCGTGCGGTGAACGCGTTCTCCGGCACCTTCCACGCGCGCAGGAATGTGTTCACATTCGCGTCCAGCGAAAGCTGCCCTCGTTCGGCCAGCAGCAGCGCGCCCAGTGCGGCGACGGGCTTGCTGATGGATCCCGCCTGGAAAAGGCTCCCCGTATCCGCCTGCGCCGGTCCGCCCGCCTGCAGCACCCCGTACGCCCGCGCCCACTCAATGCGTCCGTTGTTGATGACGGCGATGCTGACGGCCGGCGTGTTGTGCGCCCGCATCCGCTCCGCGATGGGCGCTCCGGGAATCGGCTGCCCCGCGACCACCACGGGCGTGATTAGGCCGTTCTCAACCCGCCGGATGCGCGCGGCGAGCGTGGTGTCCTGCGCCGGCGCGGGCGCCGCGGCGAGCAGGGTGGCCAGGGAGAAGAGGATGGTCTGTCGCATCGATTCCGCAGGTCGGGGTGTGAGGCAGCCGATGCGACTTCAGATGGCGGCCACCCGCGAAAGGTTGATCCGGCAGGATGCGGAGACCACGCAGCGACAAACAGAGTCGACGGAGGATGATTTCCGCCGCCTGCGTTTTGAGGCCGATCTTCTTCTCAGTCTCAGGCTCAGAGTGTGTTCAAGAAATCAGCCTGACCGATTGATTTCCTGAGGGAGGCGCCACTCCATAACTTGTTGATTACGAGGACTTTGGCGCCGACCGAAGGATCTCGCCGGCCGCACCCGGGGGCTGGATCGGTTCCGCGTGGCCAGCCCCGCAATCGCCGAGACAAGATCCTTCGGTCGCGCACAAGCGGTGGAGCAACTTCAAGTTCCAGAGGCGCGCTCCCTCAGGAAGTCAATTCTCGGTTATCTGAAAAGACCAGATTCGTAAACACACTCTCAGGCCGATCCTCTGCTCAGTCCGGCACGCGCTGGGTGACGATCTCGGGGCCGCCGCCGCCGGTGACGCGGATGCGCACGGCGCGGCCGGAGCCGTCGCGCTCGAAGGTGTATTCGCGCTGGGATTCGCGGATGAAGAAGCGCGTGGCGGTGGCAGGGTACAGCACCCGCGGCGCCGGCCAGTTCGCCGTCTGGATCGTTAGCCCGCCGTCCACCTCCTGCACCGTGTATTGAAAGGTCTG
>DASQBH010000732.1:0-5595 GCA_035635315.1 Longimicrobium sp. | reverse complement strand
CATCGAGTCCGGCCCGGACACCAGCCGCGTGCGCCTGGGTCACGGCGCCGACGGTCCCGCGCTCACCGTCCCCCGCAGCGCCTGCCACCCGGAAGCCCGCTGCTGCTGAGCGTTCCCGCGGACGAGATCGTGCTGGCGCTGGAGCACCCCGCCGGCCTCTCCGCCCGCAACGCCGTTCCCGCGCGGGTGGAGAAGGTGCAGCGCGTGGGCCCCGTCTGCCTGGTGACCGCCAGCGTGGCCCCCGACGCGCCCCCCGTCGTCGCCGAGGTGACGGCCGACGCCAGCACCGAGCTTCACCTGGTCCCCGGCACGGAGCTCTTTCTCCTCATCAAGACCACCTCCGTCACCCTGTACGAGGACCCGTCCGGGGCTGGCCAGCTGATGCCTGATCCACAAAAAGAATAGGCCTCACACAGAGTCAGCAGAGTCAACAGAGTTTTTCTCGTGCCGCGCGACCGACTCCCAGCCTCATTCCGAATCCGCAAAAGAAACAGCGAAAGGTACAGAGGAACAGACAAAAGCCAGAGGAACAGAGGAAACCTCTCGCACTCTCGCACTCTCGCACTCTCGCACTCTCGCACTCTCGCACTCTCGCACTCTCGCACTTTCGCACTTTCGCACGAAACGACCAACGCCCGGGAGCAGGCTGCTCCCGGGCGTTCGCGTTCATCGGCGGGACGTCACGCGGTCAGTGGCGGTGGGCGCCACTGCCGGACGCCGGCGCGATGGGACCAAGCGGCGCGCGCACCAGGCCGGAAGAGGCGTTCGCGTCGGCGAGCGTGGGGAAGATCTCCAGGATCTGCATCATTCCCCGCTCTTCGTGGCCCAGGATGTGGCAGTGGGTCACGAACTGGCCCACGGGCGGGCCGCACCCCCGGCACACGCTGCCGTCGGCGTTCACGAAGGGATCGTACCGCTGCCGGATGATGGCGTAGCCGGGAACGGTGACGCCAGCGCTGTTCACGTACGGCACTGGCAGCGGCAGCACGTCCAGCCAGACCGGCGCCCGGTTCTGCTGAGAGGCGTTGTTCAGGATGGCGTAGTAGCCGGCGTTGGGGTCCGAGGCCCCGTACGCCACGCTCACCACCTGGAACGGGTTGATGTGGATGTGGAACGGGTGGTTGGCCGAGGTGCCCCGGTTCACCACCTTCCAGGTCTGCGTCTGCCCCAGCACCATGGGCAGCCGCGCCCCGCGCGAGCTGGTGGGGATGAAGACGCGGTCGCTCATCCGCATGTACGGGTTCTGCACCGACCCCAGCCAGAACCGCGCCGGGTACCCCTGGCTGCGCGGCGGACGCGGGGGGAACGAGTCGCTGAACACGATTACCGGCATGGTGGTCGTATCCATGGACCCCGTGAGGTTGCCCAGGAACCCGGGAAGCGGCGGAAGGGTGGGCGGCAGCTGCGTGAGCGTGCACCGTCCGCCGGCCGGCGCCGCCACCTGCACCCGCAGCACCGTCTGCACCGCGTTCAGCGGCGCCCCTTCCTCGGCCTTGCGCGAGTCTTCCTGGTTGGGCCGCGAGACCGCCGCCTCCAGCTCGTGCAGCCCCGCCGTGCACGGCGCGCGCATGAACACGTCCAGCCGGTTGCCGGGCGCCACCCACAGCTTGGTGTCGGGGGTGATGGTGTCGTAGTTCACCGGCGCGTACTGCACCCCGTCGCGGGCGATGTCGTACAGCGACGGCTCTTCGCCCGGCTTGTTCTGGAACAGCAGCGAGTAGCTGGCCGACGCCGCGATGTTCTCGTTCACCAGCCGCAGGCGGATGACCTCGCCCGCGGCCATGGGGATGACGGGCTTGTACTGTCCGTTCACCAGCTTGGCGCGGGGGATGGTGTTGTCGACCAGGTTCAGGTTGGGGTCGATCTCCTGCACCGCCACCAGCACCTCGCGAATGTCCCGCGCCCGGGTAAGCGAGTCCAGCCCCCCGTTGCGGGCCTTGATGATGAACGCCCCCGACATGCCGTTGGTCACCTGCTGGGCCACGGAGCCGTGCTTGTGGGGGTGGTACCAGTGCGTGCCGGCCGACTGGTTGGCGGGGATGCGGAACGCGTACTGGAACGTCTGCCCCGGCCTGATCTGCATCAGCACGTTGTCCGCCGCCCCGACGGGGGAGACGTGGAAGCCGTGGTAGTGGATGTTGGTGCTGTTGGGGCCGTGAAAGCAGTTGACCAGGGTGTCGAACGGCACCGTGTCGCCCCGCTGCCGGCTGGCGGGATAGTTCACGCACCCCGCGGTGTCGCGGGGCAGGTTGTTCACCAGCAGAATGCGTACGGAGTCACCCTGCGTCACCTTGAAGGTGGGCCCGGGAAAGCCGTACTTGTTGCTGTCGGCGTACGACACGCCGTTGGCCCACAGCAGCCGGTAGGTGCGCATGGGGAACGAGCGCGGCGTGGGGCCCGGGATCACCAGCTGCCGGACCGTCGCCTCCAGCCGCACGTCCAGCACCCCGCGCACGGACTCGATCTCGATCGGGTGCCGCAGCTCCTGCCCCGAGTCGGCGGCCGCGGCGGTGCCCAGCGATGCGCCGGCTCCCGCGCCGCCGGCGCACGCCGCAGCCACGCCCGCCATCGCCAGGGCGGCCAGCAGCAGGGGGAGCACGGCTGCGGCGGAGCTGCGCGGGCGCAGGCCGGGCGGACGAGGAGCGGGGGATGGATCGTGGTGCGTAGTCATGAAGCCTCCGAGGGAAACGTGGGGGACGACCCTCCGGACCCATGAACTTCGGGATCCGACTCTGACACCGGTGCCGCAACTGCACAAAGGGGGATCGGGAGCCGCCTTTCGGCGGAAAAACGGCACGGGGGAAATATGGAAAAAATGTTTCTCGCCGTGCCTCCGTCCAGACCGTTCTCATGCTTGCTGGTACCGGCACAGGAGGTATAATCGTCACCACCCGCCAGCGCAAGTAAAACAGTCTGTATCAGATCGTTACGCCCATCGCTTTCCCCTCGTTGATTGGCCTGCTTCGGACGGTCGGCCCGGGCGCCCCCTCCGGGCGAGCACCTCTCGCCCATCTCCCCCAAAAACCCCTGGGGGAGGTTGAGTGGCCGAAGGATCACGAATCGGCGAACTACATCGAACCGGCGCCCGACGGGTGCCCCTCCCCCGACCCCTCCCCGCTCGTTCCTCGCGGAGAGGGGAGAATTCGACCGCGCTTCGCAGGGTCCCGGCGTGCGGATTGGACTCCGCGGGTACAGTCCGCGCAGGCGGACTTCGTGACGTTCCAGCCGCGGTTTCAACCGCCGAGACGGAGCCGGCCACCCTTTCCTCACGAGATCGCCTGCGGACGCGGAAACGAATCGGCCCTCCCCCGGAATCCCGGGAGAGGGCGCGATTCGACATCCAACGTAAGCCGAAGCAGGATCAGAGGATGTATTTGCGCAGGTCCTCGTCCTCGACGATGTCCTTCAGGCGGTCGCGGACGCGGTCGGGGTCGATGGTGATCTTCTTCTCGGCCAGGTCGGGAAGATCGAACATGACGTCCTCCAGCAGCGTGGTGAGCACGGTGTGCAGCCGGCGCGCGCCGATGTTCTCCATCTTGATGTTCAGGTTGGCCGCCGTGCGGGCGATCTCGCGCACCCCCTCGCCGGTGAACTCCAGGTCCGCGCCGTCCGCCGCCGCCAGCGCGCGGTACTGCGTCACCAGCGCGTTCTTGGGCTCCTGCAGAATACGGACGAAGTCGTCCTCCGTGAGCGTCGTCAGCTCCACGCGGATCGGAAAGCGGCCCTGCAGCTCGGGGATCAGGTCCGACGGCTTGCTGACGTGAAACGCGCCCGCGGCGATGAAGAGCATGTGGTCGGTGCGCACCATCCCGTACTTGGTCTGCACCGTGGAGCCTTCCACCACCGGCAGCAGATCCCGCTGCACCCCCTCGCGCGAGACGTCGGGGCCCGCGGCGCCGCTGCGCTCGCCGGCGATCTTGTCGATCTCGTCCAGGAAGATGATCCCCATCTCCTCGCAGCGGTCCAGCGCCTCGTTGATCACCTCGTCCATGTTGACGAGCTTGTCGAGCTCGTCCTGCACCAGGATGCGGCGCGCCTCGGCCACGGTCACCCGGCGGCGCTTGGTGCGCTTGGGAAGCCACTCCTGCAGCATGTCCATGAAGTTGCCGTCCATGCCGCCGCCGCCGTCCATGCCGCCGCCCATCGGCACCATCATGTTCTCGATGGGCATGCTCTGGCTCACCTCCACCTCCACCTCGCGCTCCTCCAGCTTTCCGTCGCGCAGCAACTGGCGGAACTTGTCGCGGGTGCGCTCGCGGCGCTCCTTGGTCTGGGCGTCCTCCGTCACCGGCTCCGCCTGCCCCCCGGTGGGTCCGGCGAACCAGACGCGGCCCTCGCCCTTTTCACCGCCCGGCTGCTGCGGCGTGGCGGACTCGACGGGGGGAAGCAGCAGGTCCAGCAGGCGCTCCTCGGCGCGCTGCTCGGCCTGCTCCTGCACCTCGTCCTCGCGCTCGGTGCGCACCATGTTGACGGCCACGTCCACCAGGTCGCGCACCATCGACTCCACGTCACGGCCCACGTAGCCGACTTCCGTGAACTTGGACGCCTCGACCTTGACGAACGGCGCCCCGGCGAGCCGGGCGAGGCGGCGGGCGATCTCCGTCTTTCCCACGCCCGTGGGGCCGATCATGATGATGTTGTTGGGGACGATCTCCTCGCGCAGGTCCTCGCCCACGCGCTGGCGGCGCCAGCGGTTGCGCAGCGCGATGGCCACGGCCTTCTTGGCCGCGTTCTGCCCCACGATGTACTTGTCCAGCTCGGCCACGATCTGCCGGGGCGTCATCTCGTCCAGCCAGAGCGGCTGCTCGGGCTGTCCGTCGGCCCCGGCGGGGGCCTGCACTTCCGTTTCGTTGGTCGCCATTGATTTCAGACTTCCATCGTGCGCGGGGGCGGAGCGTTTCCGTCCAGCTCCAGCACGGTGATGTTGGTGTTGGTGTAGATGCAGATCTCGCCCGCGATCTCCAGGCCGCGCCGCACGATCTCGGCCGCGTTGAGCGTGCTGTGCTCCTTGAGCGCGCGGGCGGCCGCCAGGGCGTAGCTGCCCCCGCTGCCGATGGCGACGATGTCGTCGTCGGGGGCGATCACGTCGCCGGTGCCGCTGATCATGTACAGGTTCTCGCGGTCGGCCACGGCAAGCAGCGCCTCGAGCCGGCGCAGGTAGCGGTCGCTGCGCCAGTCCTTGGCCAGCTCCACGGCGGCCTTGGACAGGTTGCCGGGGTAGCGCTCCAGCTTTTCCTCGAACTTCTCGAAGAGGGTAAAGGCGTCGGCCACGGAGCCGGCGAACCCCGCGAGGATCTTGCCCTCGCGCAGCTTGCGCACCTTGGTGGCGCTGCTCTTGGCGACCACGTCGCCCATGGTGACCTGCCCGTCGCCGCCCAGCGCGACCTGCCCGTCGCGGCGGACGGCGAGGATGGTGGTGGCGTGGAAGGTGGTGATTGCCATGTATGGACCGAAGTGCGAAAGTGCGAAAGTGCGAAAGTGCGTTAGGTGCGTTAGTGCGGGAGGTGGACTCACTCCCGGACCCGCCGGCGCCCGGGCTTCATTCCGGCGGTTGAAACCGCGGCTGCAAGGTCACAAAGTCCGCCTGCGCGGACT
>DASQBH010000731.1:0-2901 GCA_035635315.1 Longimicrobium sp. | reverse complement strand
AGCAGCTTGGCGTCGTACTCCGCCGCCATCAATCCCTCCACCGTGGTCTCCACGCCGTGCTCGCGCAGTGCCTCGACGACGTAGGGATGGTCCAGCCAGATGAGGGTGTTGCCGGCGTCGAAAAGCACTGCCTTGATGTCGGTCATCGGGGCGCCGCGGGTACGGAGTCGGTGGCGGGCCGGGACGCGGCCGCGCAGGGCGGAAAGATGCACGGCCGGCGCCGTTCGCGCGACCATCGCCGCGGAGGAAACACTTGCACCCCGGCCGGCGTGCGGACAACTTCCCTGCGTTTTCCGCACTTTTTCCCCGCCGCCCCCCTCCGCCGATGAAGCACCTCGCCACCTTTCTCGCCGCCGCGATCCTTGCCGCCCCCGCCGCCGCGCAGACCAGCGCGCCGGTGCAGGTGGGCGACTTCTGGCTGGAGGTTTCCGTTGATCCCATGACGGACGAGCCACGAGGCGTCCTGGCGGTGCCCGCGGCGGAATCCACCAGCTTTCAGCCCGTGATCTTTGGGTGGGTGTGCACGGAAAAGGGGCTGGAGGTGGGCTTCAGCCCGGGCCGCTACCTGGGGCGCGAGGGGGCCACGGTACAGGTGCGCTTCGACCGCGAGGAGCCGTCGGCGGAGATCCCGTGGACCCCCGGGGCGGACCCGCGCTGGGTGTTCGTCCCCGAGGAATACATCGCGGACTTCACCCTGCGGGCCATGGCCGCCACCCGCCTGGCGCTGCGCGCGTGGGACAGCCGCGGCGACAACGTGTACACCTTCACCTTCAGCATGCAGGGGCTTACCCGCGGGCTGCGGCGGATGCCCTGCGCGGAGTGGGTGTTCGAAGAAGGCTGAGGGCTGCGGAGGGGCGGCACGGGCGGGCGGAACGGGAACGAGGCCGGAGGACAGCGTGTCCTCCGGCCTCGTTCGCATCCCGCGCGATGGCTACGGCAGCGGCTGCCAGATGTCGGGCGAGGGGTCGCGGCCGTCGGACTGCTTGAGGACGAACATCGCGAACTCGTCCTGCTCTTCCCTGGAAGCCATGCCCTCCTCCATCTCCGCGTTGGCGGCCTGGATGAGAGGCATCATGTCCCAGCGCCAGGCGCCGTCCTCGCGCACGAAGTGGGTGTCCCCGTCGTAGCGCAGGATCGCCCGGTCGCCTTCACCGAAAACCTCGCTGCCGCTCGCGAGCTCCTCTCCCTCGGTGGCGGTCACCCAGCCCGCACTGATGGTGTGCGCGAACGCCTGGTCGGCGGCCAGGGCGCGCAGCTCGGCGGGGGGCGTGCGATGCCGGTACAGGAGGATGGTGATGCGGTCCATCAGCGGGGCCGCGCGCACCTGCTCCTCCGTCGCCGAGACGGCCAAGTCGCGGATGCGGCCGTAGTACGCGCGCGTGTCGCGAGACACCAGCCGCGCGGCGGCGGCCCCGTCCCGGCGCTGGATGGCGGCCTGGTACTGACGCACCACGTCGCGGACGGCCTCCGCGTCCGGGCCCGTGAGCGGCGGATACGCCGGCTCCACGGCCGGCGGCTGCGTGGACCCGGGGGGCTGCGCGGCAGCCGGGGCGGGGTGCGCCATCACCAGCACGGCGGCAGCCATCGACAGGACGGAACGGGAAGCGAGCGACATGATGGAATGATGGAGCGGGTGAAGGGCGCGGCGGGAACGAAGGCGGCATCCAACAATGATCGCCCCGCACCTCTCACGCAACGAAGTCGAACGGCGCCGCATTCCCCCGGGACCTACTTGCGAGCCCGCCGCGCGCATCCTATCTGTTTGTTTGCAGCCTCATCTCCCCACGCACGGCGCCGCACCCGCCTCACCGCGGCGGCCGCGGGGGGAATCCTGATCGACCCACCCCGGCGGGAGCGGCACCCTTGGCGCAGCCCGTGGACGTTTCCCTTTCCGTAAACGGCGCCCCGCACCGGCGCGCGGTAGAGCCGCGCCTGCTGCTGAGCGACTTTCTTCGCCACGAGCTGGGGCTCACGGGCACGCACGTGGGGTGCGAGCACGGCGTCTGCGGCGCGTGCACGGTGCTGATCGACGGCGAGGCCGTGCGCAGCTGCCTGGTCTTTGCCGTGCAGGCGGACGGCGCGGAGGTGGTCACCGTCGAGGGGCTGGACTCCGCGGGCGAGCTGCATCCGCTGCAGGAGGCGTTTCGCGACGCGCACGGCCTGCAGTGCGGCTTCTGCACGCCGGGGATCCTGATGTCGATGGTGCCCTTCCTTCGCGACAACCCGCATCCCGACGAGCCGCAGATCCGCGAGGCGCTGTCGGGCAACCTGTGCCGCTGCACCGGCTACCAGAACATCGTCGCGTCGGTGCGGCTGGCGGCGGAGCGGATGCGCGGCGGGGACGGCGACGGCGTGTCCCCCGCGGAGCAGGTGATCGGGAGCTGAGGCCCTCACCCGGCGGGCCCTCACCCGGCTCGTTCCTCGCCTGCCCTCTCCCACAAACTGCGTGGGAGAGGGGATAAACGTCGCGACGGGGTGTGGGGCGCTTCGGCGGGTCGGCCGCGGGATGGGGGGGCCGCGTCTGCGACGCGGGGGCCCTCTCCCCCGCCGTCTTCGCCGCTCGTTCCTCGCGGCTCGCGGCGACCCCTCCCCCAAACTGCGGGGGAGGGGTGGAGGGATTGAAGCCAATCGGGCGAGCCCGCAGTTCTCCCCTCTCCGTGAGGAACGAACGGGGAGGGGCCGGGGGAGGGGCACCCCGCGGACGCAGTTCGATGCAGGTCGAAGCACCACCGAAGTTTATCCCCTCTCCCGCTTGCGGGAGAGGGTGCGAGCCTGAGCGAGCGGGTGAGCGCCCCCGCGGACGCAGACGGATCCCTGGATCACACGCACTTTCGCACTTTCGCACTTTCGCACTTTCGCACTTTCGCACTTTCGCACTTTCGCACTCTCGCACTCTCGCAC
>DASQBH010000730.1:0-3142 GCA_035635315.1 Longimicrobium sp. | reverse complement strand
GATTCGGGCGGGGCGCGCGGATGCGCGGAATGGGCAGCTTTCTTGCATTCCCTCTACCCACGCGCGGAGACGTCCGCGTGGGGTGCGGTGCCCACCATCCAACCAGCCAGACCATGATCAGCACACAGGACCTGGAACGCTTGATCCAGCGGCAGGACGGCGGAACGCCGGTGCTCTCGCTGTTCCTGGACATGTCCGTCGACAGCAACAACAAGCGCAACCACCACGTGTTCCTGGGGCAGAAGCGCGCCCAGTTCGAGGAGCTGGACGGCAACCGCCCCATCCCCACGGGGAACGGGAACGAGTCGGGGATGGGAAGCCTGTTCGAGCGCGTGCAGGGCTGGATCGACAGCGAGTTCAACGAGTCCAACCGCGGCGTGGTGATCTACAGCGCCGTGGACGGCGGCTGGTTCGAGGCGCTGCAGTTTCCCGTGCCCGTGCAGAACCGCCTGGTGGTGGCCGACCGGCCGGTGATCGGCCCGCTGGCGCAGGTGCTGAACAGCTACGAGCACTACGGGGTGATCCTGCTGGACCGCGAGCACGTGCGCATCCTGAGCGTGCACCTGGGCACCCTGCTGGACGAGCTGGAGTTTCGCGGCGACCCCATTCCCACCTCGCATAGCGTGCAGGCAGGGGGGTACTCGCACACCCGCTTCCAGCGCCGCAAGCTGGAGGAGATGCGGCACTTCTTCAAGGACTTCGCGGTGGAGGTGGAGCGCTTCGTGTCCCGCTACGCGCCCAAGCAGCTGGTGATGCTGGGCACGGACGAGAACGTGGGCAAGTTCCGCGAGTTCCTGCCGCAGCAGGTGCAGGAGCTGGTGGTGTTCACCGGCCCGGCGCCGGTGGACGGCCCCGCGCCCGAGATCCTGGCCCGGCTGGAGCCGCACCTGCGCGCCGAGCAGGAGCGCCACGGGCAGGAGCTCATCGACCAGGTGCGCGACCGCGCCGCCCACGACTACCTGGCCACCGCCGGGGTGCAGGGCACGCTCACGGCGCTGCAGGAGGGCAAGGTCGACACGCTGGTGCTGGCCCGCGACGGGCAGCTGCAGGGCGCGCGCTGCGGCCAGTGCGGCTTCGTCTTTGTCCGCGACGTCACCCGCTGCCCGTACGACGGCAGCGAGCAGCTGGAAGGCGTGGACGTGATGGAGGAGATGGTTCGCCTGGCGCAGCAGCAGGGCGCCGACATCCAGTTCGCCGACGCCAACGCCATCGCCGACCTGCGCGGCGCCGCGGCGCTGCTGCGCTTCTAGCGATCCACCTCCGCGACGAAAACGCGCCGCCGGCTCCCGGGCCGGCGGCGCGGTGTGTTTCTGTACGTACGGACTCCGTTAGCTGCACATCTCTCCCGGGCAGGTTTCCCAGGTCTGGCACGCGCACTCGCTCAATCGATTCGATGGGCACCCGCACTGGGTATCGGCGCACGACCACCCGCAGGTGATACATGTGGATCCGCAGCTCACTTCCTGGCAAGTGCCGCAGTGCGTGGCGTACAGGCTGCACTCGGCCTGGCACGTGGCCCATTGTGACGCGGGGCAGTCGGCGGGTTCCATCGTGCCGCTGAGCGCGGCGACGGTGCCGCGGGCGGGCATTGGCTGCTGGGCGTGGAATGACTCCACCTGCAGCGCGTCGATGGACAACTTGAGCTTTCGCACCGTAGTCTCCTCCCGCTTTCGTGTGTGATTCGCCGCACTCCCCACCCTCCAACGGCAGGAGGGTGGGGGAACACCGGCCGTCTACTCTTCTTTCTCCGCTACCATCACGCGCAGACCGTGGCGTTCGGACACGTCTCCCACGTCTCGCAGCCGCAGACGGTCGCGCCCGTGCCGCCACCGCCCGTGCCGCCGCCGGTGCCGCCCGTTCCCCCGGTTCCGCCCGTACCCCCACCCGTGCAGCCGCACGAGCCGTTGCACGACTGGAAGCACGATTCGTCGGCGTACTGCGTCCAGCTGTAGCCCGGTACCGTGCCCCGCGGGGACTTTGCCGACGTGGCGTGGAACGAGTCCACCTGCAGCGCTTCCAGCGACAGCTTGAGCTTGCGCATGTTGGTCTCCCGGCAGAAGAAGGAATGGGCACATCCAGCCGTGTTGCGGCAGTGGATGCGTGGAGTGCGGGAATATGCTCAATTAGTCGTGAAAAGGAAATGCTGAATTCGTTCTTCTTCACCCGTCCACCCGTTCACTTCGAAGTGACGCGGTGGCGGGATGCGGCGTCTTTCGCCATTGCCGACACGACGTATACACAAGAAACTTGACAGCGCGCCGATCCCGCCCCAACGTTCGCTCCAATCTTCCTCTCACAATCTGTTTCCCGCCCATGCCATTATCCGCACTGGACGTGGACGCGCGCGAGCACCTGCGCTCCGAGCTGGAGGCGCTTGAAGGCGTCCGCCGCGCCGTCATCGACGAAGACCCGCTGCGCATCTACCTGATCTGCGAGCGCGCGGAGGGGCCCACGGAGATGCTGGTGCGCAGCATCCTGGCCCGCAGCGGCCTGTCGGCCGCCGACGCCGAGGTGCACCTGGCGCACCTTCCCGCTCCCGAGCCGCGGCGCCGCGTGCGCTTTGTTGCCGCGCGGGTCACCACGCCGCGCATGGGGCGCGCGGTGGCGCAGGTGGAGCTGGAGTGGGGCGGCCAGACCTACCGCGACGAAGTGGAGGGCGAGACGGGGGCGGCGGTGGAGCTGCGCTCGGCCGCGCAGGCCACCCTGCGCGCGCTGGAGTCCATCCTGAACGGCCGCATGCAGTTCGGCCTGGTGGGGATCAAGAGCTTCCGCGCCTTCGACACCGACGTGGTGGTCGTTCTGCTGCGCACGGAGAACGTGCACGCGCTCATCGGCGCCTCGCTGGCCACGGGCGACCCGCACCGCTCCGCCGCGCTCGCCGTGCTCAACGCCACCAACCGCGTCCTGGGCAACTACCTGACGAACGTCGAAGTGGATTGAGGTAGAGGCGGGGCTCGCGTCGAGCGAGGCGGAGTTCCTATGGATCGGCCGCTTCCGTACGCTGCCCTCCCCGCGCTACATCGTCCCCCGGTCTGCGGATTTATTCCAGGTCCGGGAAAAGAGCGCTGGTTTCCTGAGGGAGCGCCGCGCAAAACCCTTCCCCTGGCACTTCAGCCGGCGCGCGACCGAAGGATCTCCTCTC
>DASQBH010000729.1:0-3036 GCA_035635315.1 Longimicrobium sp. | reverse complement strand
GTGCGGGATCATCCCCGTCACGAAGCGCACGTCCGCCTCCGTGTGGCGCGGCCCCGCGACCGCCTGCGCCTGCGCCGCCACGCTCCCGCACGCGGCGAGGGCGAACGGCAGCAGGACCCGCATCCACCCCGACGATCTCTTTCCGTGCCTCATGCTGCTCCTGCTCCGGCGGAGGCGCGAACGTTCGTACGGTTCGCCGTCCGCCTACAATGGGTTGCGCTCAAACGCCTGGCAAGGCGGCATTTTCCGCCATCCCGCGCCAGTTCCGCTCCCGATCCGCCACGGCGGCGGGCTCCCGCGCCGCGGCCCGCGCTACGCCGCCCGCTCCGTCACCGCGACGTAAATCTCTCCCCCGAAACGGGATGGGCGCCGGGCGGCGATGTGGGGAGGGGTAAACCCGGAGGCCGCCGCGAGTTCCACGAAGCGCGCGGCGTCCACCGGGTACGGCGTCCACGGCCCGGGCCGCCGCCCCTCGTACTCCATCAGCACCAGCCGGCCGCCGGGCCGCAGCAGCCCCGCCACGCGCCGCAGCGTCCCCGCCGCGTCGGCGATGAAGTGCAGCACGTTGGCCATCACCACGCCGTCCAGCGGCGGCAGCGCCAGCGGCTGCGTCACGTCCCCCACCACCACCTCGATCGCCGCGGCCGGTCCCTCCGGCGGGTAGCGCCTTCCACGGATCGAGGCCAGCGCCCGCGCGTCCCGATCCACCGCGATCACCCGCCCCGCGCGGCCAACGAGCGTCGCCAGGGCGCGGCTGAACACGCCCGTCCCCGCGCCCAGGTCCGCCCACGCCTCCCCCTCCGCCGCGGGCACGGCCGCGCG
This sequence comes from Longimicrobium sp., assembly GCA_035635315.1. GTDB lineage: Bacteria > Gemmatimonadota > Gemmatimonadetes > Longimicrobiales > Longimicrobiaceae > Longimicrobium. Next base: position 2,214 of record DASQBH010000729.1, on the reverse strand, counting down.
CAGCAGTTCCAGCGCGTCACGGTCGTTCATGCGCGGCGGGTCACGACGCGTCCCAGATGCGCTTGCCCAGCGCGGACGCCGCCAACTGCACGGCCAGCTTGCCCGTGGTGTTCTCGCGGTCCAGGATCGGGTTCACCTCCACCAGGTCCATCCCCGCCAGCCGTCCGGACTCCGCCACCAGCTCCACCGCCAGGTGCGCCTCGCGGTAGTTGAGGCCGCCCATCACCGGCGTGCCCACGCCGGGCGCGAAGGTGGGGTCCAGCACGTCCAGGTCCAGGCTGAGCCAGATGCCGTCGGTGCCGTCCGCGGCCGCGTCGATGGCCAGCCGCATCACCTCGCGGATCCCCAGCCGGTCGATGGCCTCCATGGACCATACGTTCACCCCCGCCGCGCGCATCAGCGTCCGCTCCTCCGCGTCCAGGTCGCGCACGCCCACCACGGACACGTTGCGCGGCGCGAGCTTGGGGCCCAGCGGCTCGCGGCCGGCCAGGGTCACCAGCGGCTCCGCGCCGCGCCCGCACAGCGCCGCCAGCGGCATCCCGTGGATGTTGCCGGAGAGCGACGTCTGGTCGGTGTTGAAGTCGCCGTGCGCGTCAAGCCAGAGGAGCCCCAGCCTGCGGTGCCGCAGGGCGCCCATCACCGAGCCGGCGGCCAGGCTGTGGTCGCCGCCCAGCACCAGGGGAAAGTGGCCCTGCTCCACGCTGGCCGCCACGCGGTCCGCCAGGCGCGCCTGCACCTCGACGATGGCGTCCAGGTACTTGAGGGCCGCGTCGCCCGGCGGGCAGCTTTCGCGCACGGGAACGGGAATGTTGCCCAGGTCCGACACCGGCAGCCCCAGCCCCTCCAGGGCCAGCTGCAGGTCTGCGTAGCGGATGGCGCTGGGCCCCATGTCCACCCCGCGGCGCCCGGCGCCAAAGTCCAGCGGTACTCCGATCAGATCGATCTGCACGGTCTTTTGATTGCTCGTGAAATGCGGATTCCGCGCGGCCGCCGGGTGCGGCGCGGCGGTAGATCCGCTTCGTATCGGTGCGCCCGGCGGAGGCAAGGACCGGGCTATCGGCCCGCACAGCCGGCGGGACGGCTGGCGCGCGTGCAGCGCTCTCCAGGGCTACGGGAAAGATGCTTCGTCCGGCACCACCTCGATCTCGGACCACAGGCCGGAACGGCCATGCGCTTTCATGTACGTCCCGAAGTCCACGAAACCACGCGGCCCGACGGTGGATGTGGAGAGCCAGAGCGCCTCGCACTCGTCGCACAGAAACCCGGCCCGATCCAGTGCCGTGAGCCGGACCGCGAGGACGTTACCCTGGCCGCACCGGGGGCAGATCATCCCCACCCTGTCCTCTCGTTGAAATCGCTGCGATGGCCGTTCGATTGGCGCGCTTCATCCCCCGTTCCCGCCACCCTGCGCGTCCACGGCTGCCGCCAGCTTCCCCACGATCTCGCCGAGCGCCTCCAGTTCCTCGCGGCTGAGCGCCAGGAGCCCGGGGGGCGGCTCGTGAAAGGCGGTCAGGATCTCGTCGCGCGTCCGCACGCCCAGCGGGGTGAGGACCACGAGCTTCACCCGCCGGTCGCCGGGGAGGGCGCGGCGCTCCGCCAGGCCTTTGCGCTCCAGCCGATCCACCACCCAGGTGGCGGCGGACGCGTCCGTGCCCCACGCCTGCGCCAGCGACCGCATCGGCTTGCCCTCCGCCGCGTCGAGGGTGTGCAGCGCCCTGGCGTCGTTGGGCGTAAGCCCCAGCCGCTCCAGCACCGCGTCGCGCTGCCCCCGCGTGCTCACGAACACGTGGAACAGCCCGCGCCATACCTCCGCCGCCAGGGCCCGGTCGCTCGCCGGTCGGCTCATCGCCTCGTCCATGCCGCTGAACCTACCGCCGCGCACGCAACCGGTCCAGCCAGCTGGAATGTTCAACCAGATGGATATTGGACCCCATTGAAGTATCTGGCGATACTTCAGGCCATTCAACTATTCTCGCGGCGGTGCGGCCGGATCCGCTTTCCCTGATCCCCTCCGCCGTCGGTCACCCTCCCCCGAAGTACGCATGCGACTGTACGGTATCGCCCTGTTCGCCCACATGATGGGGCTGATCGCGATGTTCGCGGGTTTGCGCTGCAGCAGCGGCTGGGCGCAAGGCTGCGGGCCACCGTAGGCAGGACGAGGCGCGGCACTGGGCGGGGATGCTGGACGCCGCCCGGCCGATGACGCCCTCCGGC
>DASQBH010000728.1:0-2295 GCA_035635315.1 Longimicrobium sp. | reverse complement strand
GGACTCCGCCCTCCGCGGCGCGGATCAGGCCGGTTCGGTCCTGGTGCGCGCCGGTGTATGCGCCCCGGCGCGAGCCGAAGAGCTCGCTCTCCGCGACGCCAGCGTTGATGGCGCCGCAGTTCACGGCCACGAACGCCTTGCCGTTGCGCGGCGACGCGCGGTGCACGGCGCGGGCGACGGCCTCCTTGCCGCTGCCGCTCTCCCCCGTCAGCAGCACGGTGGAGGGGAACGGCGCCACCCGCGAGGCCAGGTCCGTCACCTCGCGCATGGCGTCGGAAACGCCCACCACCTCCTCGAACCCCGCGGCCCGCCCCACCTCGCGCCGCAGCCGGGCCACCTCGCGCCGCAGCTGCTCGCGCTCCTCGGCCTTGCGCAGGGTGAGGACCACCTCGTCGGCGTTGAAGGGCTTGGAGATGTAGTCGTAGGCACCGCGGCGCATGGCCTCCACGGCGGCGTCGGTCGTCCCGTACGCGCTCATCATCACCACCAGCGCCGTGCCGCCCGCCTCCTGGTACTTCTCCAGGAACTCCAGCCCGCCCATGCGCGGCATCCGCACGTCGCACAGGACCAGGTCGGGGGGATCGGCCAGCGCCATCCGCAGCCCCGCCTCGCCGTCCTCGGCCACGGTGACGGCGAACCCCTCGTCGCGCAGGATGAGGAGCAGGGTGTGCCGGAGGCCGGCCTCGTCGTCGATGACCAGAACGCGCCGATCGCTCACGCGGGCCGCCGGGTGGGAAGGGAAAGGGTAAAGACGGCGCCCCCGCCGGCCCCCGAGGAGGCCTCGATGCGCCCGCCCAAGTCTGCCACGGTGCTCGCGACGATGGCAAGGCCCAGCCCCGTGCCCTCGCCGGGCGCGCGGGTGGTGAAGAAGGGGTCGAACACCTTGTCGATGTGCTCGGGGGGGATCCCCGGCCCGCTGTCGGCCACCGTCACCTGCACCGTCTCCGTCCCCGGCTCGATGCGGTGCGGGTCGCGGACGCTGGTGACGCGCGGCCGGCGCAGGTGCGCGTAGGTGATGCCCGGGGGATCGTCGGCGCGGCGGGTGGGGATGCGCACGCCCGCCTGGTAGCGCACCAGCCGCGTGGTGACGGTGATGAAGCCGCGCCCGTCCATGGCCCGGCGCGCGTTGTCGACCAGGTTGATGAAGGCCTGCTCCAGCAGGTGCGGCGCCCCCTCCAGCGGCGGCAGCCCGGCCTCCAGTTCCAGCGCGACCTCGACACCCTCCAGCGCGCCCTGCCCCCGCAGCACCTGCAGCGCGGAATGGACGGCGGCGTTCACGTCCACCGGCTCGCGCTCGGCGGGGGCGGGGCGCGCGTAGTCCAGCAGCCCGCGGATGATGCGGTCGATGCGCCGCGCCTCGCCCTCCACGCCGGCGGCCAGCTCCGGGTCCACCCCGCGGCGGCGGAGGAGGGAGGCGTAGCCCAGCAGCGCGCCGAGCGGGTTGCCGACCTCGTGCGCCACCCCCGCCGCCAGCCGGCCGATGGAGGCCAGCTTCTCCGCCTCCACCAGCCCGCGCTGGGTGGCCAGCAGCCGGCGGTTGGTCTCGTCGAGCGAGCGGACGTTCTCGGCCAGCTTTTCCTGGTTCTCCAGCAGCTGCTCGGTCATGCGGTTGAGCGCGGCGGAAAGGGCGGCCATCTCGCGGCTGTCCGCCGGCGGGGCGCGGCGGGCGTAGTCGCCGCCGGCCACGGCGGTGGCGCTCTGGGCGGCGGCCTGCACGGGGCGCAGCACCAGGCGCTGGATGAGGTGGTTGGCCAGCAGCAGGTAGACGGCCACGTCCACGGCCACCAGCAGGGCCAGCAGCCAGCCGGTGCCGGGCTGCACCAGCCGCAGGACGGTCTGGGTGGCCACCCCCAGCAGGGCGGCGGCCAGGGCGAGAAAGGTGAGGTTGAACAGGAGCTCGGCACGCAGCGAGCCCCGGCCGGGGCCGGGGCTCGCGTCGGCCGGAGTGCGCGGATCGTCCACGCGGCCGGCGGTGCGGCGGACCGCCGCGGGAACGGTCAGACGGCGGCGGGCTGGCGGCGGCGCGCGGTCGCCGCGCGCTCCTGGCCCGTGCGGGGCTTGCCCTCCAGCGCCTGGCGGGCGATCTGGTGCCAGACGTGGTCCACCACGGTGCCCGTGGGCTCGTTCCAGGCGATGACCCCCTCGTCGCGGGCCTGCTCCATCGCCCTGCGCAGCGCGTGCTTGCTGACCGGCTTCCTCATGTCTCCTCCACTCTCTCGAATGCTGCTGCGGCCGTGGCCCCGGCGCGGGCTCCCCGCGGCCCGGGCCCCTTCTCCCCCGCCCCACCCCCTCCCT
>DASQBH010000727.1:0-4353 GCA_035635315.1 Longimicrobium sp. | reverse complement strand
CATGCCCGGGCTGCACCGGGTGCACAGCGGACGCTACGGCGACGGCGTGATGATCACGGAGGGCGACGGCAGGGCCTGGTTCTTCGAGGCGGGTCCGTGCCACGACGGCGTCTGCACGTACAAGTCGCCCGAGGGAGACTTCAGCGTGCTGGAGCGGAGCGCCGCGACGGGGGCGCACGTGCGCCGGTACCGGGACGGAACCCGCATCGACTACTGGGCGTGGGGGTGCATCAACACCGTCCACGACCGGTTCGGCAACCGCACCCTGTACGACTGGGGGTTCAACACCATCTGGTACCCCACGGGCGTCATCGACCCCGCCGGCAAGATCACGCTGTTCTACCGCCTGGACACCAGCACGTGCCAGGGCTGCCGCATTGCCGGGCTGCGGGATCCGGGCGGGCGGGTGACCTGGATCAACTACGACGCGGCGGGGAACGTGGCGTCGGTGCTCGCCCCCGACAGCAGCTACGTCTTTCAGCAGGCGGCCTATTCCGGCCTGGGCGTGCTGACGGGGTGGAAGGACGCCCGCGGCGGACAGTGGAACCTGGGATACACCTCGTCGCTGGTGTCCTACGTGGACGAGCCGGCGATCCCCGTGAACGGAACCCCGGTTCGCCCCCGCTGGGGGCTGCGCGCACCCCAGGGCGGGTCCCTGCGCTTCAACGCCGGCACCTCGGTGGCGGCACCCGCGCCGGGGATCATGCGCGACAGCGCATCCGCCACGACGATCGATCCCGAGGGGCACGTGACCCACACGATCGTCGACCGGTTCGGCAACCCGACGGAGATCCTGTCTCCCACGGGTGAGCACGTGTACAACACCTACGACGCCCGCGGGCTTCCCCAGATCGTCACCGTGGGCGCCCGGACCTCGCAGTACGTCTGGAACCAGCACGGCGACCTGATCGAATCGAGCGTGATGGGAAGCGACGGGTGGGTGCCGGGATTCAAGGCGACGTACACCCACTTTGGCCAGCCGTACAGCGTGACCCGGGGCGGACGCACCACCTGGTACCGCTACGACGCGGCCGGCGTGCTGGTGCGCTCGTGGACGGGCCGCTCGACGGACGCGGATTCGCTGCAGAAGGCCACCACGTACACCTTCGACGGCCGCGGGCGGCCGGTCGCCGTCACCACCCCCGACGTGCTGCGGACGGAGACGAAGTACTTTGCCGACGGGTGGCTGAACCTGGAGTGGACGCGGCAACTCAAGCGGGTGGGGAGCGGGGACGAGTGGGTGGCGACCTACTTTGCGTACGACGGCCACGGCCGCAACAGCCGGATCCACGGTCCGGACAGCGTTACGGTGACGGAGTTCGATGCCCTGAACCGGGTGGCGCGGTTCACCAACCCGCACGGGGGGGTGACGACCTACGGCTACACCGGCCCGGACCTGACGAGCGTGACGGATCCCTCCGGGAAGGTGTACCGGTGGGCGTACGACGCGCAGGGACGGGTGACCACCGAAACGGACCCCGAAGGGCGCAGCCGCACCTTCGCCTACAACAAGGACGACCTGGTCACCAGCCGGACGGACCGGCGCGGGATGACGGTGGCGATGACGTACTTTGGCGACCACCGGCTGCGGCAGGTCACGGCAGACGGGGCGACGACGACCTATTCCTACTCCCTGTCCCCCAACGGCGTGACCGCCACCAGCCCGGTGAGCACCGACACGCTGGGGGATCACCAGTTCCACCTGGGGGTGCGCAGCCGGGCGGTGCACGTGCTGGGCGGCCGGCGGTACGTGCTGCGCTACATGGTGGACGACGAGACGTCGTTCCGGGACGGGCTGGAGGTCACGGCCAGCGCCGGCGGGGTGCAGAACTGGCAGCACACCGCCCTGTACACCCGCGACTTCGACCCCGCGGACCCGGCGCTCGCCTACTGGTCCCACACGGGCACCTTTTCGGGGAACGACGTGTCGCTGGGGTTCGACGAGGCCGGCCGGCTGACGCGGACGGCCTACCCCAACGGGGTGAGCCGCTTTCACGACTACGACGCCCATCGCCGCCCCACGGTGACCGACTTCAGCTCGAGCGGGCTGACCAACGTCCTGGGCGCGACGTACCAGTACGACTACATGAACCGTCTGGTGCGGCGCGAGGCGGTCACGCAGGACTCGGCGCTCACCTACCGCTACGACAAGCTGGGCCGGCTGACCTCGATGGAGGCGCTGCGGTACTCGCTGAGCCCGGTGCCGCCCTGCGACCCCTCCGCCGACACCTGCGCGCAGCCCGACACCATCACCACCGTGGTGCGCTCGCACTCGTTCGCGTACGACGCGGTGGGCAACCGGACGGACCGCCCGGTCCTCATGGCGCCCGGCAGCAACCGCTACACCAGCTTCGACGGGTGGACGCTGGAGTACGACGCGGAGGGGAACCTCACGCGCAAGTGGAAGGCGGGGATGGACCAGCGGTTCACGTGGAACGCGCTGGGGCAGCTTTCCAGCGTCACCACCAACGGCCGGACGGTACACTACCGGTACAACGGCTTCGGCGTGCGGGTAAAGCGTGAAGATCCCGCCACGGGAGACGTGGTGTGGTACCTGTACGACGGCGGCAACCTGCTGATGGAGCTGGACGCATATGGTACCCCGTTCCGCAGCTACGCGCACGCCGGCGTCGACCAGCCGCTCAGCGTAACCATCGGAAATCCCTCCACCGGGGCCACGTACTTCTACGTCACCGAGCAGCCGGGACACGTGCGCGGGCTGCTGAACGCCAGCGGGGGACTGGCCAACAAGTACGTGTACCGGCCGTTCGGCCAGCGGGAGACCGGAACGGTCGAGGCCGTGCAGCAGCCGCTGCAGTTCATGTCACGCGAGCGCGACGAGCTGACGGGGATCTACTACGTCCGCGCCCGCTGGTACGACGTCGACCTGGCGCGCTTCGTCTCGGAAGATCCCATCGGCATCGAGGGCGGGATCAACACCTACGCCTACGCCGACAACGACCCAATCGGCCTGCGGGATCCCAGCGGGCTTTATCCAGGTTCAGATGTGGAGTGTGCCAATTACAACGATGAGGTGCCAGCCTCTACGATCCTGTGGTGCTGGCAGGCCTTCAGTGAAGAGCTGGACGACCGCGCCGTGCGCTGGGATCGGCACATGCAGGCTCCGACCAGGCTGGTTTCCGTCCGCGCGCCACGGCCGCCCAATATGCTAAATTACGTGGACATGAAGGCTTATCTGTCTCGCTGCTTCCACGCATCTGATTGCATGGGGCGACAAATGACCATCAACAAGTCTTTGTCCACCAACGGGTATTATGACGCAGTCGATCGATACCATCGGCAACTCGAGCGCTGCATGGCCGCCGTTCAGCATAGCCCGTACGCGTTCGGCGGTAGCGTGACGACGGAGGCTGCAGGCGCTGCTGTCGGATCTGGCGCCGATTGGCTGGTGTTCGCGGTATGGAGCAAGAGGACTACGCCGGCCGGCCTGTTAGCCGGGGCTGCGACCGGCATCTACATCGACTACGCGAACGACCGGAATTACAGGAGGGCTCTGTGCACGTGGTGACCGCGTACAACCACCAGTGCCACGATGAAGGGAATATGGGGGGATGAGAGTGGAACCTGGCGCGCAGCGTGCGCGCCAGGTTCCATTCATTGCCTGTCGCCTCGCAGGCTCAACCACCACTGGACGGGCGGAGCAAGGCAGCAAAGCTCCAGCGAACCCTGCATCCAGTGACGTACCACCGGCATTCTTTCACCATCCAGCCTGTAATCCAAGATGTATGTAGAACCGTTGCCCAACCGGTTTCCATCCCTGCTCCTTCCGGCGTCGGGCGGCTGTGCATGAGCCCATTCCGCAGCCCATCGGGGTCGTGATCCGGAACGCTCGCCTTCCGGGGCATCGGGGCCCGCGCGCGCTGGCCGCGTGGCTGCGCCGCCCGCCGCGGGAGACACCCGCGGCGGGCGGCGAATGGTCGGTGCCGCTCTGGACGGCCGAAGGGGCGGGCTCCGCGCACTTTCCCTCGCCCGGCGTGCTGGCGGCGGCCTACCTGGCGTTCTGGGCGGGCCAGTTCGCGCTGTGGCTGGCCGCCTACCGCGAGGCGGGGTTCCGGGACGTCGTGCTCATGGCGTCGTTCGACACGCTCGGCTGGATGGTGGTGGGCACGCTGAGCATGGCCGTGGGGTTCGTTCTTCCCGGCCGCCGGGGCCCCTCGGCGGGGCTGTTCGCGGCGATCCTGGCCGGAGCGGTATGCCTGGTCCTGGTGCGCGTGGCGATCATCTTCGCGTTCGCGCCCGTGTTCGACTGGGTGGTGCCCAGCCTGGCGACCCTCTTCATGCAGCACGTTCCCCGGCACACGCTCATCACCACCTCGTACGTGGGGCTGGGGT
>DASQBH010000726.1:0-5313 GCA_035635315.1 Longimicrobium sp. | reverse complement strand
AGTGCGTGAGTGCGTTAGTGCGGGAGTGCGTCAGTGAGCACGGTCGCTGAGCTGTTCCGCGTCGGCGGGCCGTTCTTTCTGATCGCGGGGCCGTGCGTGCTGGAGGATGACGCGCTCAACCTGACCATCGCCGAGGCGCTGGCGCGGATGTCGGACGACCTGGGGCTGCCGATCATCTTCAAGGCGTCGTTCGACAAGGCCAACCGCTCCTCGCCGGGGTCGCCGCGCGGGCCGGGGGTCGATGAAGGGCTGCGGAAGCTGGAGCGCGTCCGCGCGGAGACGGGGCTGCCGCTGCTGACGGACGTCCATCTCCCCGAGCAGTGCGCGCCGGCGGCCGAAGTGGTGGACGTGCTGCAGATCCCCGCCTTTCTCTGCCGGCAGACGGACCTTCTCGTCGCCGCGGGGGCCACGGGGCGGCCGGTGAACGTAAAGAAGGGGCAGTGGATGGCGCCGCACGAGATGAGGGGAGCCGTCGGGAAGGTGCGGGGCGCGGGCTCGTCCAGCGTCGCCGTGACGGAGCGGGGGACGTTCTTCGGCTACGGCAACCTGGTGGTGGACATGCGCGGGTTCGCGCTGCTGCGCGAGGCGTGCGACGCGCCCGCCATCTTCGACGGCACGCACTCCGTGCAGCGCCCCGGCGAGGGCGGCGGGATCAGCGGCGGCGAGCCGCGCCACATCCCCACGCTGGTGCGCGCGGCGGTGGCGGCGGGCGCCGACGCGCTCTTTCTGGAGACGCACCCGGAGCCGGCGAAGGGGCTGTCGGATACCACCAACATGCTGCCGCTGGACCGGCTGCGGCCGCTGGTGGAAGAGGTCCTGGCGCTGCGGGCCGCGCTGGGGATGGGGACGGAGGCCGCCCGTGCCTGAGGCGATCCCGGCGGAGCTGGCGCGGCGCATCCGGATGGTGGTGTTCGACGTGGACGGCGTGCTCACGGACGGCGGCATCTACCTGGGGGCCACCGAGAGCGGCGAGCCGATCGAGCTCAAGCGCTTCGACATCCAGGACGGGCTGGGGATCCAGATGATGAAGGCGTCCGGCCTGCGCGTCGCCATCGTCACCGGCCGCACCAGCGAAGCCGTGCGCATCCGCGCCGACGAGCTGCAGGTGGACGACCTGCACCAGGACAGGACGGCGAACAAGGTGACGGCGCTCACCGCCATCCTGGAGAAGAACGGGATCGCATGGGAAGACACGGCGTTCCTGGGCGACGACCTGCCCGACATCGCCGTGCTGCGGCGGGTGGGGCTTCCGGCCGTCGTCGGCAACGCGACCAGCGACGCGCGGGCGTTCGCGCTCTGGCACGGCACGCGTGAGGGCGGCCGCGGCGCCGTCCGCGAGTTCGCCGAGGCGCTGCTTACGGCGCGCGGCGAGTGGGCGGACGCGGTCAAGGCGTACGTCAGCGAGCGGGAGCAGGCGGCGTGAGCGGGACGGGGGTGATGGAGCAGATGGACGCGGCCGCGGAGGGCGCGCTCTCCCTGGCGGAGACGCTGGAGCGCGCGCGCCTGGTCATCCGCATGGAGGCGCAGGCCGTCGCCGCGCTGGAGGACCGCGTGGGCGACCAGTTCGCGGGCGCCGTGGAGGCGATCCTGGCCGCGCCGGGGCGGGTGATCGTCGCCGGGATCGGCAAGAGCGGGATCATCGGCCGCAAGCTCGCCTCCACGCTCACGTCCACGGGGACGCCGGCCAGCTTTCTTCACCCCGTCGAGGCGCTGCACGGCGACCTGGGGATCGTGGGGAGCGGCGACGTGGCCATCCTGCTCAGCAAGAGCGGGCAGAGCGAAGAGCTGCGCGGGCTGATGGAGTACCTGGGGCGGATGGGCGTGCGGACCGTTGCCATGACCGGGCGGGTAGACAGCGCCCTGGCCCGCCATGCGGAGTTCGTCCTGGACTGCTCCGTGGCCGAGGAGGCGTGCCCGCACGACCTGGCGCCCACGTCGTCGACGACGGCCGCGCTGGCCATGGGCGACGCGCTGGCCGTGGCGCTGCTGCTGCGCCGCGGGTTCGGCCGCGACGACTTCGCCCGCTTTCACCCCGGCGGGGCGCTGGGGCGCCGGCTGCTGCTGCGCGTGCGCGACGTGATGGTGGCCGAGGACGTTCCCGCGCTGCCGCCGCACGCCACCATGCGCCAGGCCGTCGTCCTCCTGGCCGAGCGGCGGGGGACGGTGGCCGTGGTCGATGCGGACGGGGTGCTGCTGGGGGTGGTGACCTCGGGCGACCTGACCCGGCTGATGGAGCGGGAGGAACACTTTTTCACCATCGCCGTATCGGAAGTGATGACCACCACTCCCCGTACCACCGAGCCGGACCAGCTGGCCGCCGCCGCCGTTGGCGTGATGGAGCGGTTCGGCGTGATGGCGCTTCCCGTCGTGGACGGCGACGGGCGGCTGGTGGGGATGGTTCACCTTCACGACCTGATGCGGGCGGGGGCGGTTTGATCCACATGCGCGACCTGATGCGGATGCTGGCGGTGTGCGCCGCCCTTGCCGCCTGCGAGGCCCCTCCGGCGGCCAGCGGGCCGGTGGAGGCGGACGCCGACCCCACCCAGCGCACCTACGGGATGAACCTCAAGCTCACCGAGAACGGGATCTTGAAGGCCGACCTGTACGGCGACACCGCGTATACCAAGCCGAACACCGAGGTGACGGAGCTCAAGGGCGTCAAGCTCACCTTCTACGACTCGCAGGGTAAGAAGCCCGGCAAGCTTACGTCGCGGACGGGGGAGTACGACGCGCGGACGGGGGTGATGATCGCCCGCGGCAACGTGATCCTCATCACCCACAACGACCGCGGCGAAGAGCGCATCATCAAGAGCGAAGAGCTGCACTACGACCAGCGCGGCGACCGCGTGTGGAGCGACCGCGAGACCATCATCGACGAGGCGGGGCGGCACGCGGTGACCGACGGCTTTACCAGCGACACGCGCTTTCAGAACATGCGCGGCAAGAACGCCAAGAGCACCGGCATTCGCGTGAACGCCGGCGAGGGCGGCCTGTGACCCTCCCTCGCCGCTTCGTCCCGCTTCTGCTCGCGCTCGCCGCGGCCTTCGGCTTCGCCGCCGAAGGCCGGGCGCAGAACGTGTGCGACCTGGTCTACCAGACGGGCGAGTGGGTGTCCATGGGCGCCGAGGGGCAGCGGGTGATCAACGCCAGCGGGCCGCTCCTGGTGCGCTGCGCCAACGGCGAGGAGCTGCGCGCCGACAGCGCGGTGCTGTACGAGGCCATCAACGAGGTGCACCTCTTTCGCCGGGTAGACTACCAGGACCCTACGCGGTCGCTGACCTCGGACTACGCCACCTACAACGGCAACAACGGGCGGCTGTGGGCTACGGGCAACGTGGTGTTCACCGACAAGAACCGCGGCAGCACCCTGCGCGGGCCCAACCTGGAGTACTACCGCGCCGCCGCGGGGCGCCCCGACGCGCAGGCCATCGCCACCGAGCGCCCGCACCTGACCGTGGCGCCGCGCCCCGGCAGCGGCGGCCGCCAGCGCGAGCCCATGGAGGTGGACGCGGACCGCATCACCACCCTCGGCGAAAAGTACGTCACCGCCGAGGGGAACGTGGTGATCGAGGGGAAGGAGATGGACGCCTGGGCGCAGGAGGCGTACTACGACGCCGACGCCGAGCGGATGGAGCTGCGCCGGAACGCCCGCGCCAAGGGCGAGAGCTACGAGCTCACGGGCGACTACATCGAGAGCAACCTGGCCGAGGGGGCGCTGGAGGAGGTGCTTTCCCGCGGCAACGCCCGGCTCATCGAGGAGCGCCTGCGCGTCACGGGGCCTCAGCTGCGGCTGTTCTTTGCCCGCGACTCGCTGCAGCGGCTGGTGAGCGGCCAGCTTCCCGGCAGCACGAACGACAGCACGGCGGTCAAGGGGCGCTCCGTGGCGCTGGCGCGCGGCTTTCGCATGGAGGCCGACTCGCTGGAGGCGCTCACCCCCGGGCAGCGCATCCGGCAGGTGGTGGCCATCGGCACGGCCGAGGGGCAGTCGTGGGACACGGCGCAGGTGGCCGGCCCGGATCCGTCCGACGCCGCGGCGCCCGACACCGTGGGCGGGCTGGCGCTGGGCGAGCAGGACCTGATCTTCGCCGACACCATCACCGGCTTCTTCAGGGAAGACACGGTCGCCGCCGCGTCGCCCCCGGCGCCGGCCGCGGCGGACACGGCGGCGGCGGATACGGCGAACGAGCCTGTCCCCGCGCGCGCCGCGCCGGCGGATAGCACCGAGGCGGAGCTGGAACGAATGCTGGCGACCGGCAACGCGCGGTCGCTGTACCGGATGCGCCCCAGCCGCGAGGAGGCCGCCGACACCACCCTCAAGCGCGGCATCAACTACGTGATCGCGGACACGATCGACCTTTCGTTCACCGGGGGCGAGGTGGACATCGCCACCGTGCGGGGCCTCAAGCGCGGCGTGTACCTGGACCCCGTCAAGGCCGACAGCGCCCGCGGCGACTCGCTGCGCGTCGACACCGGGCAGGTGGCCGCGGGCACTCCGGCGGACTCCGCCGCGGCGCCGAACGTTCGTCCCGCCGCGGGGAGCGCGCCGCCGCGGGACGAGCCGGCGCCCACGACGCCCACGACCACGCCGGCGGCTCCCGCCACGCCGCCTCCGGGCGAGCGGCGCCCCGCGACGACGGGGGGGCGGCGATGAGCGGCTTCGACGCGCTGGTGGGCGCCACGGGGCCGGGCGACCTGAGCAAGCTCATCGCCCTGCGCGCCCTGGTGGACCGGGTGAACGGCGACGGCACCGTGGAGCGCGCCAACTGGCTTACGGGCGTGCGCGAGGAGTACCACCGCTGGTACCCGCGGCAGGGCGAAGGCAGCCAGCCCGAGAACTTTGCCGCCGCCGACACGCTGCACTACCTGGACGAGCACATCGTCGGCACCCTGGCGCAGGACGGCGTGCTGGAGCCGGTCGCGCGGTCGGGCGCGGAAGAGCCGCACCCCGCGGGCGAGGTGCCCTGGACGGCCGTGCGGCTGACCCCGTGGGCCGCCAGTGACGTGGAGACGCGCCGCGGCGAGGTGCTGGAGCTGCTGGACGGGCGGATTCGGTCGATCCTGGAGCACACCGGCGCCCAGGCGGCTCCCGCGGCTGCGCTGGACCTGCCGCCGGCGCCGGTGGAGGCGCCGCAGCAGGTGATGCGGCCGGGCGGGATGCTGGTCCCCGGCGGCGCCACCCTTTCCGCCCGCGGGCTGGTGAAGACCTACCGCAAGCGGCGGGTGGTGAACGAGGTAGACCTGCAGGTCTCGCAGGGCGAGATCGTCGGTCTGCTGGGGCCCAACGGGGCGGGAAAGACCACCAGCTTCTACATG
>DASQBH010000725.1:0-4432 GCA_035635315.1 Longimicrobium sp. | reverse complement strand
GTCCTCTGTATCTCTGGCTGTTCTCTGTTCCTCTGTACCCCAACCGTTTTTTGATCAGGGAATCGCGCCCGGCTTTCCGGCGATCCGCCGCAGCACGCCCGTCTGGCCGGCGTGATAGGCCTGGTGAAAGAGGATGGTGCTCAGCAGCGAGCGCGTCGTCTCCGTCAGCTCGCCGCCGCTGTCGGGGCCGGGCATGGGACGCTCCAGCGCCTCGGGGGTGAGCGTGGCGAGCCCCGCCCGGAACCGCTCCGACTGCGTATCGAACGCATTCAGCAAGTCGTTGAGCGGCAGCGCCTCCGCGGCATCCACGATCGGCGGGGAGCCGCGCTCGTAGCGCGCCACGGCCGCGCCCATCACCGGCTCCTGCCCCACCAGCGGCAGCACCTTGTCGTACACGTTCACCAGGTGCCCGACGATGAAGTTCAGGCAGTTGCCTTCGGGCTGCGGCTGCACCAGGCTGTCCTCGTGCGTGAGCCCGGCGGTGTTCGTGCGCACCACGCTCTGCGTGATCCCCGCCTGGTGCTGGTAGATCTGGATCTCGCTCAGGGTTGCCGGTGCGGCGGTGCTCATGGGCGTCTCCTCGCGTGCTGATGATACGATTTCGTACTATTCGATTTCCATATATGTGTTCGCGACTCCGCTTCGTCAAGGGGCGTGGCAGAAGCGGCGGATGCGTCGTATCTTACGAAATCGTACCACTTCTCTCGATGAAACCGGCCATGGCCCTGGAATTTCTCTCCCCGCTGCACAAGGCGTCGCGCCAGCTGTCGGTGTACCTGGAGCCGCCGCCGGGCGAGGCGGGGCTCACGCCGGTGGAGGGGCACCTGCTCACCTACCTCCACAGCTACGCGCCCGCGGCCATCGGCGAGCTGGTGCGGGTGTTCGGCATCAAGCAGTCCACCTTCACCAGCATTCTGGACCGCCTGGAGAGCGACGGCTTCATCCGCCGCGAGATGAACCCCAGCGACCGCCGCTCCTTTCTCATCCACATCACCGACGAGGGCCGGGCGCGTGCGGAGCAGTCCAACCGCATCCTGCTGGACCTGGAAGAAGCCATCCGCTCCCGCGTCTCCCCCCGCGACGTGCAGGGCTTCCACGCCGTCATGCGCGCCGTGGAGGAGATCACCCAGGTGCGCCTCAGGGAGCGGTAAGAACGTGTCACGCGGAGACGCGGAAGAACAGAGAGCCGCGGAGAAGGCATCCCCCGCGGCTCATCTTTTTCTCCGCACCTCCGCGTGAAGATCTTTCAGCGCGCCAGGTTGATGTTGACGTACTCGTCCTCGCCGGTGACGTCGCGGTCGATGTGGTCGCGCAGCCACTCGGGGATCTGCACGTCGAAGTCCTCGGAGGGAAGCTCGATCTCCGCCAGCACCAGCCGGCGGCCGGCGAAGCGGTCGATCTCCCACGTCAGGTCGCCGTCGGGCACCTTGAAGCGCAGCTTGCGGATGCGGCGCCCTTTCGTGAGCGACCACAGGCGGCGGAAGGTGGCCTGGTCCGCCTCCTCCTCGATCTCCGTGCGGCTGATGCCGGAGCCCAGCTTGACGGTGCGATAGTACTTCGGCGGCTCTCCGGCCCGGCGGACCCGGCGCACGCGCTCCTGCAGGTGCTCGCCGGGCAGGTAGCCCTGCACGATCTCCGTGCGCACGGCGCCCTCCGGCAGGGGCGGCATGCGGCGCAGCAGGAACTTGCGCTCGATCTCCTGGTCCGCGCCCGCGCCGCCGCTCCGCATCTCCTCGGCGATGGCATCCACCCGCGCCAGGAACTCCGCGGCGCGCCCGGCCAGCCAGCTCACGCACGCTTCCGCGTACAGCCGCTCCACCTCCCGGTGCGCCAGGGCAGCCAGCGCGTGCAGGCCGGGAAGCGGGTCCGGCTCCGGGCGCGGGTCCAGCGCGTCCGCCTCGGCGCGCTCGGCGTTCAGCAGCCGGCCGGCCACGTGGGCATCGTGCATCTGGCCCAGCGTGTCCTGCATCTTCTTGAGCCGCTTGACGGCCCAGGCCGCCTCCGGCAGCTCGTCGGCGAACGGCTCCAGCAGGTAGCGCAGTCGCTTGGCCGAGATGCGCGCCTCGTGCAGCACCTCCTGCTCGGCGATGGAGCCGGACGCGTCCAGCCTGCGCCGCAGGTCGGCCACGTGCGCGGTGACCAGGTCCGCCGCCACGGCGCCCATCCGCGGCTCTTCGCGCGGGTCGGCGGCGCGGACGTGCGCCTGGTACGTCGACAGGCGCCGCGCCAGCCGCTTGCGCTCGCGCCCAAAGTCGTGCGCCACCTCGTCGCGAAGATTGCGGTCGAGCTTCTCCTGCCGCGCGCGCAGGCGGTCCAGCAACCAGTCCAGCCCGGCGCGCTCGGCCTCGGACAGCCGGTCGCGGCGGGCCTCCATCCACTCGATCATTACCTCGCCGTCGCGGCTGTCGCCGGTGGCGCGGGCCAGGGCCTTGAGCCGCCTGCGGTCCTTGCCGCCGATCGACTCCTCCAGCTGATCGCCGTACGCGCGGACGGTGCTGCGCAGCCGGCGCAGCCCCACGCGAAAGTCGTGGAGCGCCTCCGTGTCGCCCGCGTCGTCAAGGCGCACGCGCCCCGCCTGCGCCTCGTCCAGAAAGCGCAGCGCCAGCCAGCGCGCGGCGCGGTGGGCGCCCAGCTGCAGCAGGCTCACGCGTCCTCGCCAAGCCAGCGCAGCTGCCGCGGCGGGATGGACCACGCCAGCACCGCGTTGCCGCCGCTGGGCGGATCGTCGAACTCCAGCAGCGCGGCCGCGCCCTTCTTCATCTCCACGAACGAGTCGTTGCGCCCGGTGAGCAGCCAGCCGATCAGAAAGCCCAGGTGCGGTTCGTGGCCGATGACGGCGACGGTGTCGCCCAGCTGGTGCGAGCGCAGCCATCCCAGCAGCTCGTCGGGGCGCCGCTCCGGCGACAGCTCCTCCAGCGTGACCACCTCCATCCCGCCGTACGCCTTCGACACGATCTCCGCCGTCTGCGCGGCGCGCACCAGGCGCGAGCTGGCCAGCATGGTGAGCCTGGGCACCACGCGGTGCAGGCCGCGCGCGGCGGAGCGCATCCGCTTGCGGCCCTCGTCGGTCAGCGGGCGCATGCTGTCGGGCTGGCCGCTGGCCGCAAAACTGTCGCGGTCCTCGGCCACCCCGTGGCGGATCACCAGCAGCTTCATCGCCTCCTCCTCATCGTCGTCATCCTCCGGTGCTCGTCACAGCCAATGGCAAGCACACCGCGGGCCGTTACAATCGACCAGGACCGATCCGCATCGTGGGCAGGGATCGAGCTGCGTCCGCGGGGCGCCCCCTCTCCCGGCCTCTCCCCCAAAAAACCCCTGGGGGAGAGGTGACGCGCTCCGAGAGGCCTACCACGTGACCCTCCGAAGCGGGATCGAATTCCCCCTCCCCCACGCAGTTTGTGGGGGAGGGCCGGGGAGGGGGGCGCCCGCCGCTCGCGCTACCTCATCCGAAGCACCTGAACGCCAGCCCTACATCAACCCTCCCCCAGCAGTTTTGGGGGAGGGTGGGCCGGTGGTGCCGGCCCGGGTGGGGGCGGACTCGGAGCCAGCCGAAGCGGCACCACGCTCAGCCCTCATCAACCTCCCTCAATCATCCCACCCGTCGTCCGACGCCTCGACCGTCACCTCCGCGGAGCCGTCGGAGAGGTAGGTGACGTACACCTGCCACGGGCGGCAGCACACCTGGCAGTCTTCCACGTACTCCTGCCGCGTGCCGCTGCCGGGGTCCAGCGCGATCTCCACGGTCTCGCCACAGTAGGGGCAGTCCACGGCGGCGCCGGTGTCGGCGGTACCGTCGCCCAGCGGAAAGTCTTCGTCCAGCCCGGCGTCCTCGGGCTCGTCTGCGATGTAGATCATGTGATGATAATGCGTCGGCGGCGTCCGATCACCAAGCGTGCGACGCGCCGGCCGCTTGCCGGGCGGGGGCGGCGCCGGGTACAATCCATCGATCGCGTCCCCTTGATCCACCCGCGCCACGCATCCCGATGACCCGAATCTTCCCGGCCCTGCGCACGGGCTTGCTCATGATGGCCGCCGTGTCGCTGGCGGCCTGCTCCGGATCCGGTGAGACCGAGGCTCCCCAGTCGGATGCGCAGCCCACGGCCGCGCCCGCCGCACAGACTCCGGCGCAGCCGCAGGGGCAGGCCCAGGCCCTCCCCAGCCCGCGCGACACCACCGAGGCACGCGTTGCCGACGCCCGCATCTACGTAGACTACGGGCGGCCGTCCATGCGCGGACGCCCCATCATGGGCGCGCTGGTGCCGTACGGGCAGGTGTGGCGCACCGGCGCCAACGAGGCGACAACGCTGGTCACCGACCGCGCGCTGCGCGTGGGCGGCACGGACGTGCCGGCGGGCACCTACACGCTGTACACGCTGCCGGGCGAGAGCGCGTGGCAGCTGATCATCAACCGGCAGACGGGGCAGTGGGGCAC
>DASQBH010000724.1:0-2738 GCA_035635315.1 Longimicrobium sp. | reverse complement strand
GAAACCGTCGTCCCCGTTCCAGACCATGGCGCCGACCGAAGAATCTTTATCGGAAACGGGCGGGGCTGCTCGCGCCGGACCATCGTGGCCGACAGGGCTGTGCGCCCAGCATAAAGATTCTTCGGTCGGCGCACAGGCATGGGTGCATCTGGACAGGCCGGAGGACGCGCCTCCCTCAGAATGACACCGAATGGCGGATGGCACATCCGCGATCTTTTCCGGATCCCGTATCACGATGATACGGAATCGTGAAAAGAACCGGTTCACGCGAAGGAACCAGGAGAGGACGCGGATGACAGCGCATCCGCGTCCTCTCTCATTTCCTCGGCGTCCTCCGCGTGATTGTTTCTGCGGATTCGGTATGCGGAGCCCGGGCCTGCCGCGGATTTCTACCGCCGCAGGTACTCGTCCACGTTGCTCGCGAGCACGTCGAGGGGCACGTTGCCGCCCAGCACCACGGTGTCGTTGAAAGCCTTGAAGTCGTACGCCGCGCCGAGGGCGGCCTGCGCACGCTCGCGCTGCCGGTTGATCTCGCTGTGGCCCACCTTGTAGCCGCACGCCTGCCCCGGCCACGAGCAGTAGCGATCCACCTCGCTGGCCACCTCCAGCGGGTTGGACCCGTTCACCTCGACAAAGAAGCGCACGCCCTGCTCGCGCGTCCACCCCTTGGCGTGCAGGCCGGTGTCCACCACGAGCCGGCAGGCCCGGAACGCGAGCGACTGCAGGTAGCCCAGCCGGCCGACGGGATCCGCATCGTACGCGCCCAGCTCGTCGGCCAGCTGCTCGGCGTAGAGCGCCCAGCCCTCGGAGTACGCGTTGAACGCCAGCATCTGTCGCACCAGCGGCATGTCGTGCGTGTACTCGCCCTGCCAGATGTGGCCGGGGATCGCCTCGTGAAAGGCCAGGTCCGCCAGGCTGTACTTGCTGTGCAGGTCCGTGGTGCGAAGGTTGATCCAGAACCGGCCGGGGATGGCGCCGTCCACCGACCCGGCGCCGCCGTACGCGGCCGGCGCGCCCGGCTCTTCTTCGGGCGGCAGGCGCTTTACCTCCATGTTGGGATTGACGACCGTGTTGAACGCCCGCGGCATCTGCGCGCGGATCCACGCCAGCCGGTCGTCGATGAACCGCAGGATCTCGGCGCGCCCCGCATCGCCCTCGGCAAACTTGTAGCGCGGATCGCTCGCCAGCGCGTTCATCCGCTCGCCCACGGTGCCCTGCGCGTAGCCGGCCTCCTTGAGGATGGTGTCCATGCGCGCGTGCAACTGCGCCAGCTCGCTCCGGCCCAGCTCGTGTACCTCGTCCGGGGACATCGTGGTGGTGGTGGACGCCTTGAGGGCCCACCGGTAGAACTCCTCGCCGTGCGGCCGCGCCGAAATACCCGCGTCGTTGGTCGCCACGGCGCGCTGCGCCTCGAGCTCACGGATCTGGCGGTCGAGCGCCGGCGCGATCTCCTGCGCGGCGATTCGCCGCGCGCGCCCGGCCCAGTCCCCGGGGATGTTCCGCGACCGCCGCTCCAGCGACTCCACCAGCATGCCCCCCTCGCGCGCGCCCTGCGCGGACTGGCGGATCTGGGGCAGCGCCTTGTCGAGCAGAAAGGCGGGCGGAACGAGGCCGACGCCGCGCGCCGCCTGCATGCGTTCCAGCTCGCCGTCCAGTTGCCGCGCGTACGACTGCAGCCGCGCCAGGTACGCCTCGGCGTCGGCGGCGTTCTCGACGCGGTGATCGCTGTCCAGAAAGCGCGGGACGTCCAGGTACGCGCCGACGTTCTGGATGACGACGTACGGCGTGTTGCGCCAGCCGCCGACGGTAATGTCGCCGTAGGGGAGCGCAAAGCCCTCCAGCGCCGTGGTGTAGGCGCTGCGGACCACTTCCACGCTGGTGCGCACGGCGTGCGAAAGGCGGCCGGCATCGACGGCCGACAGCGCGTCCAAGTCCGCGCGCAACTGCTCCGCGATCCGTCGCTGCCCCGCCGCGGAGCGGTCGGCCAGCCGGGACCGGAGCCCGGCCCGCTCCCCGACGTCCAGGCCGAGGGAGGTCGCCAACTCGGGGAAGAGGTGCAGGAGGTCGTTGCCGATGCGGTCGAGGAGCATGATGGCATTCGGGTCTGCGTCGGTGGCCGCGGCCGCCGGCGACGTGCGCGCGGCGCCGCATGCGGAGACGAGCGGCAGCGCGGCAACGCTCGCAAGGACGGCCAGCATCTCCCTGCGCGTGAGCAGTCCGTGGGCGATCGGGTCGTTCGACATCATCGAGGGCTTGCCGATGCCGCAGCCGCAGGCCTGCTCTTCTACCTCGGCTACATCTTGGTGGAGAGTCCATATCGACGTTCCCGCGCCATGATCATGATGACCGGCGAGGTCAACCGTCGGCTGTCGCTGGCCCACGGCGTGCTGGGCTTCGACATGTGCGGCTACAACGATGCCAGCGGCATCGGTCGCCATGCCAAGAAACTGCTGGCCTCGAGCGACCGGATCGAACGCCTGGACGTCCAGTCCTACTACGGGGCCGACTTCCGGCGGGTCGACCCCGCACCCGTGGACGCCCTGGCGGGCTGAGCCCCGGCGCCCCATCTCTGACCTCGGCGCGGCCTCAGATCATGACGGCCGGGGCAGCACGGTGAGAACGCGCACAAGATAGTCGCGGAACTCAGTCATGAAGTTCGTGAGGAATGCTGCGGTGGCCTCGTCCGTCACCTCACCGTCGTCCTGGAAAACCTCAGGGGTGTAGTGAATGTAGGCCTC
>DASQBH010000723.1:0-3028 GCA_035635315.1 Longimicrobium sp. | reverse complement strand
AGCGTGGCTCGCGGCGCACCCTGCGCCGCGAGCCACGAACGCGAAAGGAGCCTGGGCGCCTACTGCACCAGCACGCCCGAGAACTCCAGCAGGTCCGCGATCATGAAGGTGCCGGGCGCCGAGCTGGGAAGCGACGGCGTAAAGCCGGGGACGTTCATGAACGAGTCGGGGTCGCGCTTGAGCAGCCGCACGAAGGTCTCGGCCACGATGCGGCCGCCCAGCGGGCCCAGCCGGTTGCCGGCCTGCAGCACCCGCGCCTCGCGCAGCACGTAGTACCACAGCGGCGTCTTTTGCAGCAGCACGCCGCCGTTGGAGTTCAGCAGCGCGATCTCGTTGGCGGGCAGCCCGGACGTGAGCTGCGCCGGCGTGAGCACCGGCAGCCCCAGCGCCGCGGCCGCCGCCTGGCCGCTGGGCAGCCCGAACGCCAGCCCCCGCCGCAGGTTGCGGGCGGCCAGGATGGCCATGATCCCCGCCCCGCCGGGAATGGCCTCCAGCCCCGGCGCCAGCACGCTGTCGATCCTGCGCGCGTTGTTGAACTTGCCCGCCACCGGGTGCGCGGTGTTGAAGAACATGTTGAAGTCCGTCGCCCAGTTGCTGAACAGCGGCAGCAGGGGCACGCGGATGAAGTCGAAGATCCCCTTGAGCGTGCTGGCCGTGGGCGGCAGCGAGCTGTTGAGCACGTAGCCGTTGCGGATCATGCTGTGGCCAAAGCGGTACGCCGCCACCGCGAACTCCACCGGCATGCGGAACGCGCTCCCCACCGGCGCCACCACCGTGGCGATGGCGTTGTTGACCGCCGCCGCGCCGCACACCCGCGGCAGGAAGTCGTGCACCACGGCCCACTGGTAGTGGCGGGTGACGATGCGCTTGGCCTCGGCGAACACGTCACCCGGAAAGCCCGCCAGCAGAAGCAGGTCCACCACCCGGTTGTGGAACTTGAGCATGGCGTGGTGGAACTGCGAGACGATCACGTTCTCGTCGTTGCGCGGGTCGCCGATGATGGCCGTGAAGGTGCTGGCCGCGGCGTTCACCGCCGTGTCGGTGCCGTTCAGCACGCGCGGGACGTCGAAGTCGGTGGGCGTCGCGGTGGCCGCCGCCGCCGTCAGCGGCCCGCCGGGGCCGAAGTTGCGGTTGCGCCCCAGCTGGAACTTGACCGCCGTGGCCGGCACGCCGGCCGCCGTGGGAAAGCTGTACAGGTACGGGTCCAGCGCCGGGCCGCGCCCGTAGACGCTGTCCAGGTCCAGCGCCGGCCGGCGCATGTTGGGAATGGTGTTGGCGTCCGTCGCCACGTCGATCGTCGAGGTCACGTCCAGCGTGATGTCGTGGTCCACGAACTGGCCAAAGTAGGTGTACCCGGCGGGGACCGTGGAGTCGTTGCCCACGTCGCGGCCCGGGTCGGCCATCATGTTTCCCAGCTGCGTGAGCAGCGCCTGGTGCGTCACGTCGAACGGCAGCTTGGACGCGTTGCGCACCGTCGCAGAGAACATGTAGCCGAACATGTCGGCGCACGGCGACCGCACCAGCGGGCCCGGGAACCAGAGCATGGGCACCTGCACCCCGTGGAACCGCTTGATCTTGGGATCCAGCGCCTTGAGCGACCGCACGATGCTGTCCGGCGGCGGGGGCAGCGGCTGGGGGATCACGTTGGCGACCAGCTGCTGCGCCACCGCGGGCTCCAGACTGGAGATGCTGATGGAGATCTGCTGCGGCGTCTGGAACGCGGACGTTCCCTCCTGGGGCGTGCCGTCCTTGAGCACCGCCGTGTCGCGCACCAGGCTGATGGGGATGCCGCCTTCGCCCGTGGCCGAAAACCCGGCCAGTGTCGCTCCCGTGGCGGTGGATGCTGCACCTGCGGTGGGGTCTGACATGGTGGGACCTCCTATGGTGGGATAAAACAGGGGGATGAAACGTGTGGAGACCGGCGCGAACCGCGTGCGGTCCGGCGCAGCCTCCACGGGGACGCGAAGACATCACTGCCTGGATTGCAGCGTGCTTCGCGGAGTTGCGATGGGTCGATGGGAAAGCGCCTGCGAAAGCGTGGGGTGCTGCAGGCGTGGGGCTCGGTGCGGCCGGCGAGGGGGAGCTACTGGGTGGGATCTGCTGGAGCGAGGGTGGAAAGCTCGGCTCCGTCCTGCATCAACCGGCACACCGATCTAACAGAAGCAACCATAATGTGTCATTACGGTTCTGCCAAGGATTTTGTTTGCGGGTTGATGCGGATGATGATTCTCGTGTCATTTCCGAGCCTCGCGGCCCCATCCCTGCCGGCGTCAGGCGCGGCGCGTGTGCGCCAGCCCCGCAACGGCGGTTGAAACCCCGGCTGGAACGTCACCAAATCCGCCTTCGCGGATTGCGAGCCGCCGCTCATCCGCCGCGGATCGGGCCCCTGTCATTCCGAGGCCCGGCCACGCAGAGCTGTCCCCTCGCTCCACCCGTCGCAGGGCCGAGGAATCTACCGTCGGAATTCTGGAGGGCAGACGCGGCAGCCGCGCCACGCTCACGGCCGCGATGGAGCCGGACAAAGCCGGCTTCGTGACTCGCGACACCGCCGCCGGGTCAACGGCACCGGGCGTACGCGGCCATGAAAGCCTCCACGCGGCTGGCGTCCAGGTCCCCGCTCCACCGGCCGCCCGCCTTGAACGCCGAGCCGACGATGAACCCGTCCGCGCCCGCGAAGTAGCGCGGCAGGTTCTCCGGGGTGACGCCGGAGCCCAGGTACAGCGGCACCCCGCAGCGGCCGCGCACCTCCGCCACGTCGGCCTCCGTGGGACACTCGCCCGTGGCCGAGCCGGTGACGATCACCGCGTCCGCGCGCATGAACTCCGCTGCCGCGGCCGTCTCGCCGATCCCCACGTCGGCGGTGATGGCGTGCGAGGCGTGCTTCTTCTTCACGTCCGCCCACACCTGCACGCCCTCCGCGCCGATGTTGCGGCGAAAGCGCAGCAGCGACGCCGCGGACGACTCGATGATCCCTTCGTCCGCCACGTGCGCGAACGCGAATCCCTCCACGCGCACCCAGTCCAGCCCC
>DASQBH010000722.1:0-2868 GCA_035635315.1 Longimicrobium sp. | reverse complement strand
TCCTCCGCGCCCTCCGCGTGAGGCACGTCGGTTTCCTCAGCTCCGCGCGGACTTCGCCAGCTCCGCGAGGAGGTTCAGCGCCTGCAGGGGGGTCAGCTCGTCCACCTTGAGCACGCGCAGCCGCTCCACGGCCGGGTGCGGCAGGCCGATCTCGAACAGGCCCAGCTGCACGTCCGGCGGCGGTCCCTGGCGTCCGTTGGCGGCGGCCTGCGCCTCCAGCTCCGCCAGGATGGTCCGCGCGCGGTCCACCACCGTCTCCGGCAGCCCCGCCAGCCGCGCCACCTCCACGCCGTACGAGCGGTCCGCCCCGCCCTCCACCAGCCGGCGGAGGAAGACGATGTCGTCGCCCACCTCGCGCACGGCCACGCTGAAGTTCACCACGCCGTCCAGCCGCTCGTCCAGCCGCGTGAGCTCGTGGTAGTGCGTGGCGAAGATCGTCCTGGCGCCCACGACGTCGTGCAGGTGCTCCGTGGTCGCCGTCGCGACGGAAAGCCCGTCCCACGTCGACGTGCCGCGGCCGATCTCGTCCAGCAGCACGAGGGAGCGCGGCGTGGCCGCGTGCAGGATGGCCGCCGTCTCGTTCATCTCCACCATGAAGGTGGACTGCCCGCGCACCAGGTTGTCCGACGCGCCCACGCGGGTATAGATGCGGTCCGCGATCCCCACCCGCGCCGTCCGCGCGGGAACGAAGGAGCCCACCTGCGCCAGGAGCTGGATCAGCCCCACCTGGCGGAGGATGGTCGATTTACCGGCCATGTTGGGCCCGGTAAGGATCATCACCCGCGCGTCGCCGTCCAGCCGCACGTCGTTGGGGATGAAGTCCTCGCGCGGCATCATGGTCTCCACGACGGGGTGCCGCCCGCCGCGGATCTCCAGCACGTTCCCCTGATCCACCTCCGGCCGCGCGAAGTCGCGGCGCACCGCCACCTCGGCCAGCGCGGCGAGCACGTCCAGCGAGGCCACGTTGTCGGCCACCGCCTGGATGCGCCGCACCTCGCGCGCGGCGGCCTCGCGCAGCTCCGCGAACAGCCGCTGCTCCAGCGCGCCGATGCGCTCCTCGGCGCCCAGCACCTTCTCTTCCCACTCCTTGAGCTCCGCCGTGTAGTAGCGCTCGGCGTTGGCCAGCGTCTGCTTGCGGTGGTAGTGGTCCGGGACCCGCTCCGACTGGTTGCGGGTGACCTCCAGGTAGTACCCGAAGACGCGGTTGAAGCCCACCTTGAGGGTGTTGATCCCCGTCTGCTCGCGCTCCGTGGCCTGCAGCCGGGCGATGAAGTCCACCGCGCCGTCGCGGATCCCCCGCAGCTCGTCCAGATCGCGGTGAAAGCCGGCGCGGATCACCCCGCCGTCGGCCACGGAAACGGGGGCCTCGGGGTCGATGGCGCGCTCGATGGCCTCGCGCACGTCGGCCAGCGGATCGATCCCTTCGCGGTTGATCCACAGCATCCCCCGCTCCACGCTCCCCAGCGCGTCGATCAGCTTCGGCAGGCGGGAGAGCGAGGCGGCCAGCGCCAGCATCTCCCGCGGCGTGGCGCGCCCGGCGCCCACCTTGACGGCGAGCCGCTCCAGGTCGCGCACGCCGCCCAGCGCGTCGCGGACGGCGCGGCGCATGGCGTCGCTCGCCACCAGCTCCCCCACCGCGTCCAGCCGCGCGTCGATCCGCGCCGGCTCCACCAGGGGGGAAAGGAGCCAGCGGCGCAGCAGGCGGCTCCCCATGGGGGTGCACGCCTCGTCCAGCACCCCCAGCAGCGTCCCTTCCGGCCCGGTGCCGCGCAGCGTCTCCACCAGCTCCAGGTTGCGGCGCGTCATCTCGTCCAGCGCCATCACCCCGTCGGGGCGCTCCACGTGCGGCGGCCGCAGCCCCGCGAAGCCGGCGGGCTGCACCTCGCCCAGGTAGGCGACCAGGGCGCCGCACGCCGCCGCCAGCCAGCCGTCGGCCGATTCGAAGCCGTAGCCGGCCAGGTTGGCCACGCGAAAGTGGCGGCACAGCTCCTCGCCCGCGCCGCGCGGGTCGAACAGCCAGTCGCCGCGGTAAGTCCGCGTCACCTCGTTGGTCCCGGGGATGGGGAACAGCTCCCAGGTGCGCGGCAGCAGCAGCTCCGCCGGCTGCCAGATCCCCAGCACGTCCGCCAGCTGGTCCCAGTGCACGGCGCGCGCGGTCAGCTCCCCCGTGGTGAGGTCGGCCAGCGCGAGGCCCAGCGTCCCCTCCCCCGCCGCGTCGCCGGCCACGGCGGCCAGGTAGTTGTTGCGGCGGGCGTCCAGCAGCGCGTCGCTGAACACGGCCCCGGGCGTCACCATCTCCGTCACCTCGCGGCGAACCAGGCCCTTGGCCAGCGCGGGGTCCTCCACCTGGTCGCAGATGGCCACCCGCTTGCCGAAGCCCACCAGCCGGCGCAGGTAGTTCTCCAGCGCGTGCGCGGGAATGCCGGCCAGCGGGGCCTTGCTGCTGCCGTTGTTGCGCGAGGTGAGCGTAAGGTCCAGGAGCTTGCTTCCCTCGACCGCGTCCTCGTTGAACAGCTCGTAGAAGTCGCCCACCCGAAAGAAGATGAGCGCGTCGGGGTGGCGCGCCTTTACTTCGCGCCACTGCTGCATCAGCGGAGTGTCGTCCGACGCCATCGAGCGGGATGCGGGGGCCTGCGGGAGTGGCGCGCGCGTGCGGCGTCGCCATGGGAACGTGCCGGTGAGGGCGGAAATGTACCGGCGTGGACTCCCCGCGGCAACGGGACCGATTGCGCCAGCTTGGGAACAGAGTAGACGGGGGCGGTGAAGGGGTGATGGTGTGATGGATTCTTCGTCGGGATCGATCCCTCGTTAACCGAACCTGCAAAAAGAATAGGCCTCACACAGAGTCAGCAGAGTCAACAGAGTTTT
>DASQBH010000721.1:0-9641 GCA_035635315.1 Longimicrobium sp. | reverse complement strand
GGCCAGCCGCCGACCGCCGTCGCGCGTGGTGATCAGCGCGCCGTCGATGGCCAGGATCTGGTCGCCTTCGCGCAGCACGCCGGCGGAAGGGCCCTCGGGGTCCAGCCGCCACACTTTGGGCTCCGTCGAAAAGTCGTGCGTGCGGCCGGCCCCATCGCGCGCGTTCACGCTGCACGATCCGCCCACGCACTGCAGCAGCCCGATCCCCAGCGTCGCCGTGCGGGGAAGGCCTTCGGCGCACGTCTGCGCGTCCGCCGCGCGGGCCGCCAGCGTCAGCGCCAGCACGGCGGCCCCCCGCCGGGCGAACCTCCATCCACCGGGCACGTTGCGCATCGTCCGCATCCTCAGAACACCACCAGGGCCGAGGGCGTGTCCGGCTGCAGGGCGCCGTGCCGCGTGGTGGCCGCCGTCCGGAACAGGTTCACGGCCGAGGTGTCGTCGTTGCGCAGGCGCGTGAGCTCGCGCGAGGCGCCGTAGCACGCCGCGATGGTCGCCTCGCGCCCCTGCGCCACCGACAGGCTGTCGCGCCCGCGCGAGAACGCGACGAACTGCGCCACGGCCGCCACGTACTCCGTCCCCGCGCGCTGCACGCGGATGGCCGCGTCCATCGCCGTCGCCACCGTGTCCGCGGCGGCGAGCACCGTCGCGGCGCTCCCCGTCCCCGATAGCCGCCCGCCGCCAAAGCCCAGGGCGAACACCACGGCGGCCGCGGCGGCGTGCGCGGCCCACGCCGGCATCATCCGCCGCTTCCGGCGCTCGTCCAGCGAGATCACCCGCGTCACCGGCACCTGCGCCGGGCGTTCCTCCGCCAGCAGGCGCGCCTGCAGCGCGGGCCACAGGTCACCCGGGGTGTCGGCCGCATGGGGCAGGGCGGCCAGGCGGGTGGTGAGCGCGATCAGCGGCTCCGCCGCGGCGCGGCAGGCGTCGCAGACGTCCAGGTGCGCCGCCGCCCCCGCCATCCGCTCCGGCGAAAGCTCGCCGCCGGCGTAGTCGTGCAGGTCGTCTTCGGACAGGTGCATCGTCATCGTTCCAGGGCCTCCATCATCAGGCGCCGCGCGCGGTTCAGCTGGCTTTTCACCGTACCCAGGCTTACGCCCAGCATCTCCGCGATCTCGTGGTACCGGTATCCCGTTACGTCGTGCAGCAGCAGCACCTTGCGTGCGCCGGGCGGCAGGGCCGCGATGGCGCGCTCCAGGTCCACCGCCGTCTCGGGCATGGCGCGCTTCGCCTCCGCGGCGTAGCGGCCGGGGTCGTCCGTGACCGTCACCCGCGCCTCGCGGCGCGACTCGCTGCGCATGTTCTCCAGCGTGGTCCGCACCGCCACCGTGTGAATCCAGGTGCTGAGCGCGCTCTCGCCGCGAAAGGTCGGCAGCTTTTGCCACACGCGGACGAACACCTCCTGCGTAAGGTCCTCCGCGCGCGACACGTCGCACGTCATCCGCAGCGTTACCGCGTACACGTGCCGGTAGTGCGCACGGTACAGGGCCTCGAAGTCGGCGGGATCGCGCGGCGCGGCGGCTGGGGCGTCGAGCAGGGCGGGCTCCGGCGGTGCGGTTGCGGTCACGGGCTCGGCTCGGGGAACTCTCGTCGAGGTGTTCGGAGGATGGGTTGCCGCTGCGAGTGAAAATGTTGGAAGCGGCGGATGCCGAACAGCGGAGGGAGGGGCGGACGGGTCGATCGTAATCGCCACCTAACCCGACGAATGAAAACAGGAGTGTCATTCCGACGCCCGGCCACACCACCTTCGCTCTCGCTCCATAGGCTGCAGGGAGGAGGAATCTACTGTCGGTGCGCGCGAGGCCGGACGCGGCAGCCCGCGCCGCGCTTGCGGGAGCGACACAGCCGGACAGGGCCGGTCCGGGGCGCTCCGACAGGCCACGAGGATTCAGAGAGTAGATTTCTCGGCGCGCGCCGGGTCTGGTGGTGCGGATGATCCTGCGTGGCGCTCCCTCGAAATGACAGATCCGCGTCGCGTCCGGCCGTGGGGCTGGGTTCCGGACGCGGAATCCAGCCCTGCGGTCATGCAGGCAAGGTCCTTCGGCCGGCGCGCAGGATCCATCGTGCAGGATGGTTCCGTGCGGCGCCGGCCTCAGGATGACTGGCTCTGGGCGCGGATGATCACACCAGTCCGGCCTCGAGATGACTGACTCTGGGTGCGACCTGTAAAAGTCTTCCGGATGATCACACCGGCACCGGTCTCAAGGTGACGTGTCGGCTCGCTGGATCAGACCCCGGGCTGGTTGCCGCCCAGCTCGCCCTCGTTCAGGATGTGGGTCTCGCCCACGTCGGGCTGCTGGCCGGTGATCATCCCCTTCACCACCTCGAAGAGCACCACCGGGCGCGGCGTGTTGCTCACCATGTACACCACGCTGTGCGCATCCACCGCCACCAGCGCCAGGCGCGGATCGTCGGGCCCGCCGTCGCGGCCGGGGCCGTCGTCGGGGAACCAGGCCTTCCAGTCGGGCCGGTACAGTTCGTGGATCTTGGCGCGGTCCTTCACCACGCGCGCCGTGCCGCTCACGGACACCCACTCGCGGGTCTTGTCGCGGTAGTAGCTCACGTTCACGTGCGGGTCGTGGGCGAGCTCGTCCATCTTGTGCGTCTCGCCGTCCGTCACGAACCACAGGTCCGCGCCCGACGCGCGCGCCTGCGTGGCCATGGGCCGCGACACCAGGTGCCCGTCCTGCCGGCGCGTGGTGAGCATCGCGATCTCGATTCCCTCCACCAGCCCGTACATCTGGTCGAGCTTCTTTTCCGTCGATGCCGGCGTGGCGTCGTGCGGCGCCCCCGTACTGCCGTTGGTCATCCTCAGATCCCCTGCAAAAGGTTTGTGCAGTGTTGTGGGGACGGACGCTGAGCAGGGTGCGTGCCGCAGGGAAGTGCGTGAGTGCGTAAGTGCGAGAGTGCGAGAGTGCGAGAGTGGATGACTTGCCCGGGCCGAGCGCGGGCGGCATCCTTCCGCCTCTGATCCACGTTTCTCGTGCGAGGGCGGTTGGCTGATCGAACCACGTCGCGGCTGCAGGTGCTGGGGGCCGCGCTGCTGTTTTCCACCGGCGGGGCCGCCATCAAGGCCACCACCCTGACGGCGTGGCAGGTGGCGGGGTTCCGCTCCGCCGTCGCCGCGCTCGCCGTCTTTCTGCTGGTGCCGGCGGCGCGGCGCGGGTGGACGTGGCACGTGCTGCCGGTGGGCGTGGCGTACGCCACCACGCTGGTGCTGTTCGTGGCCGCCAACAAGCTCACCACGTCGGCCAACGCCATCTTTCTGCAGTCCACCGCGCCGCTGTACATGCTGGCGTTCGGACCGCTTCTTCTGAAAGAGTCGGTGCGGCGCCGGGACCTGGCGTTCATGGCGCCGGTGCTGCTGGGGCTGGTGCTGTTCTTCGTGGGGAGCGAGGCGCCCGTGCACACCGCGCCCAACCCCAGGCTGGGCAACGTCTTCGCCGTAATCAGCGGCGTCACCTGGGCGCTTACCATCGTGGGGCTGCGCTGGCTGGGCAGCCGCAAAGGCGGCGAGGGCTCCGGCCTGCCGACGGTGATCGCCGGCAACCTGATCGCGTTCCTGGCGTGCCTGCCGCTCGCGCTGCCGGTGGTGGACGCGGGCACCAGCGACTGGCTGACGGTCGGCTATCTGGGCGTGTTCCAGATCGGCGCGGCGTACCTGATGCTCACGGCCGGCGTGCGTCACGTGCCGGCGCTGGAGGCGTCGGTGCTGCTGCTGCTGGAGCCGGCGCTGAACCCCGTGTGGGCGTGGCTGGTGCACGGCGAGACGCCCGGCCCGTGGGCCATCGCCGGCGGCATCCTCATCCTGGGCGCCACCATCCTCCGCACCGCCGCCGACACCCGCGCCGAACGGAAATCGCCGACGGGATAGCCGATGCAGTTCTCCCCTTTCTCTCGCGCAGCGGGGGAGAGGGCCGGGGGAGAGAGGGAACGCACGAGGGCCCCGGCGATGCTCCGCCGGGGCCCTCGAATCTATGTGAAAAGGATCGACTCAGTTGGTCGTCCAGAGAATGGGGATGGTTACTACCACGGGAACCGGCGTCCCGTCGATCTTCGCGGGGCGAAAGCGGAACCGTTCCGCAACCCGCAGCGTCGCTTCGCCAAAGGCGGGGTGCGAGGCCTCGATGATCCGCGCCGAGCCGGGAACCGGGCGGCCGTTCTCGTCCACCACCAGCTCGATGAGCACGCGTCCGCTCACCCGGCTGTCGCGCAGCACCGCGGGGTAGTTGCGCTCCAGGGCACGGCTCATCCCACTGCGGTCCAGCACAGGCCGCTCCTCCACCACGGCCAGGGGATACGCCCTGGGCTGGTCGACCCCGTCACCCGCGGGAGGCCTGGGATCCCCCGTCGGGGGGCCAGGGATGTTTCCCGGCCGGCCCTGGCCGGTATGCCGGCTGAGATCCACCGGCACCGCGCCCGGCTCTTCCGTTTGGATCCCATCAGGCGCTTTCCTAACGTCCGGCACCTCCTCCTGGTTCCCCTGGGTCGATGCCTCTACCGTCTCATCGGCCTCGTCCGGCTGCGCTTGCGCGGGCTGTTCTTTGATGACTGGGAGAGGCGGCGTCGGATCGTTCGCTCGCCAGATAATGGTGGTGCTATCCTCCTCGGGCGGGACAACTTCGAGAGCCTCGCCGCCTGCGGCGAAGAGGGCGCCGCCCAGGAGCAGCAGGTGCGTGGCGACGGAAGCGATGATGGTGGCGGGGCTGATCACCCTGCGCTTCTTTTCGCCGGACAGGACCTTGAACATGGGGCACCTCCTGCGGAGTGGTGGCGGCCGTGCGGAGGGCGCTGGCGACGACGGGAACGGGGCGGCCCGTGCCGTCGTATGTCCGCTGCTGATCGGGGTTTCCATCGCCGTGCGCCTCCGTCAAGTGAACGAATCATCGTCCACGGTTCTGACCACGCCGTGCAGGATGGTTGGGGAAGGGCACAGGGGATCTATCTGCGGGTGATGGTGAACGGCTGCTGCCCAGGAAGCCGCGCTGGGCCGAAGGCGGAGACGGCCGGGAGGGACAATGCACGAGGGCCCCGGCAATCTTCCGCCGGGGCCCTCGGTCCTCGATCTGAAAGGGAGCGGCTCAGTTGGCCGTCCACACGATCGGGATGGTCACGCGCACGGGGACGGGTGTCCCGCCGATCCGGGCGGGGCGGAACCGGAACCGGTCCACCGCCCGGAGCGCCGCTTCGCCAAACGCGGGGTGCGAGGTCTCCACCACCCGTGCCGAGCCCGCGCGCGGCCGCCCGCTCGCCTCGACGATCACCTCGATCACCACACGCCCGCTCACCCGGCTGTCGCGCAGCACGGGGGGGTAGTTCCGCTCCAGGGCGCGGCTCAGGCCGTTGCGGTCCAGCACGGGCCGCACCTCCACCATGTCCTCGCCCGGGATGAACTCTTCCACCGGCGCCGGGCCGTCGCCCTCACCCGGCTCGGTGGGCCCCGTGGTGGGCCCGACGATCTCCGGGCCCGTCCGTCCATCGCCCTGGTACTGCGTGGGATCGACCGGCACCACGTCCGGAGCTTCGGGAGGGATTCCCTCGAGCACCTTCACCTCCGGGACCGCCAGCACGCTCACCGGGGCCGGCGCCTTTGCGGGCTCGTCGGCCGGGGCGGGCGGGGTAGGCTGCGTTTCCACGGGCGGGGGAGGCGGCGCCTTGGGCTCCGGCACCAGGTCCGGCAGCACCATCTCCGGGCCAACCACCTCCACCGGCTCGTTGTCGCCGGTCGAGGCGTAGACCAGGCCGCCCAGGAGCAGCAGGTGCGCGGCGACGGAAGCCGTGATCGTGGCCGGGCTGATCACCCTGCGCTTCTTTTCGCCCGAGAGAACCTTGAACATGCAGCACCTCCTGCGGAGTGGTGACGGCCGTGGCCGGTGGGGTCCCCGAGGGCGCCGGCGGAGGCGGAAGCACGGCGGCCCCATGCCGTCGTACGTCCATGGCTGGACAGGAGTTCCAGCGCTTCCACCGCCGTGCGCTTCCATCAGGTCAACGAACGATCGTTCGCCGTTCTGACCACGCCGTGCAGGGCCGCGGCGCGCGTCAGTCGCCGATGCACCACTCCACGGGCGTCTGCCCGATGCGCTCGAGCTCGCGGTTGATGGTGGTGAACGGCTTGCTGCCAAAGAAGCCGCGTTTGGCCGAGAGCGGCGACGGGTGCGCGGACTTGTGCACGTAGTGCGGCGCGCCGATCAGCGACTCCTTCCTGGCCGCGTATCCCCCCCACAGCACGAACACCACCGGGTCTTCGCGCTCCGCCACGGCGCGGATCACGGCGTCGGTGAACGTCTCCCACCCCTTGCCCTTGTGCGAGTTGGGCTCGCCTTCGCGCACCGTGAGCACCGCGTTCAGCAGCAGCACCCCCTGCTCCGCCCACGAGACGAGCGAGCCGTTCTTCGGGACAGGGCAGTCCATCTCCGCCTTCAGCTCCTTGAAGATGTTGGCCAGCGATGGCGGCTTGGGTACGCCGGGGCGGACGGAGAACGCCAGCCCGTGCGCCTGCCCGGGACCGTGATACGGGTCCTGCCCCAGGATCATCACCTTCACCTGCTCGTACGGCGTGAGCTGCAGGGCGGTGAAGACCTCGTCCTCGGGCGGGTAGACGGTCGCGCGGCGGCGCTCCGCATCCACGAAATCGCGCAGCTTGTGGAAGTACGGCTTCTCCAGCTCGGCGCCCACGCGGGCCTGCCAGGAGGGGGGGAGGGGGAGCTTCATCGGCGGATCCGGATCGACGGGAGTGGGACCGTTACAAATAGACGACGTACACGCAGCCAGACGCAAACGGGAGGCCCGTTTCTGCCTTCCCGTCGTGCAGCTAAAACGGTGACAGTGAGACGCTTGTGTGCGTCTGGTGTCAGAAAGAGATTGGGATTTGCGTTGCAACCCCGCAACGCCGCGGCGTAGAGGCGCCGGCTTCTCCGGCGCCACGGATCTGCGCCACTGGATACTCTCATCCACACAAGGAGAACTCCCATGCAGAAGATCGCACTCAACCTGGACACGCTGGCGGTGGAGTCGTTCGAGATCGCCGGCGCCGAGGAGGATCGCGGCACCGTGATGGCGAACCAGGGCACGCTGAACCAGCAGTGCTACACCCGCGTGGGCTCGTGTTACCGCACGGCGTGCTGCCCCGAGACCACGCTCTGCTGATCCACACGCAGCGCATGGACGAGCGGGATGGAGGCGCCGGCCTCTCCGGCGCCGGGATCCGCGTCGTCGAACCTTTCTTCCACAAGGAGAGCTCCCATGCAGAAGATCGCGCTGGACCTGGATACGCTGGCGGTGGAGTCGTTCGAGATCGCCGGTGCCGAAGAGGAGCGCGGCACCGTGATGGCGAACCAGGGCACGCTGAACGTGCACTGCTACAGCAGGGTGGGCTCGTGTAACCGCACGGCCTGCTGCCCCGAGACCACCTTCTGCCCCGACACCAGCGTCTGCTGATCCGGACGCAGCACGAAACGAGCGGGGCGGCTCCTTTCCGGGAGCCGCCCCGCTCACTTCTGCACGTCGACAGGGTACTAGATGCTCATCCCCGATCCCGAAAACACCGTCGTGACTTCCTGAGGGAGGCGCCGCGCTGGAGTCGGTCTGACGACGGAGTCTGGGCGCCGACCGAAGGATCTCGCCGGCAGAACCACGGGGCTGGATTGGCGCTGTGAATCCAGCCCCAAGACCGCCGAAAGGAGATCCTTCGGTCGCGCGCTACCTGCAGTGCGGCCTGCCAGTTTCGGGCGGCGCTCCCTCAGGAAATCACGGTTTTCCGGGTCCGGCGATCAGTAGCCGGGCGGAATGCGCCGGTGCCAGTCCGTGCGCCGCTGCACCTCGCGGGCGAGGGCCACCAGCTTGCCTTCGGACCAGGCGCGGCCGGTAAAGGCGATGGACGTAGGCAGGTTCTCGCGGCCGAAGCCGTTGGGGAGCGCGATGCCGGGAAGCCCGATGAGGTTGGCCGCGCCGCTGATCCCCTGCCCGCCGCCCGGCGCGTCCGTCCACGCGTCGTCGAACGGCTTGCCGACGGGGTACGAGACGGTGTCCCAGGTGGGATGCACCAGCGCGTCGAACCCGCCGTCCGCGAACAGCCGGTCCAGCGCCTCGCCCGCGGGGCGGCGCACGCGCATGGCGCGCAGGTAGTCCTTGGCCAGCACCACCTGCCCCGCGTACCCGCCGATGCGGTCCTCCGGCGCGCTGAGCTCGCGCACGCGGCCGCTGCTCACCAGCTCCTCGAAGATGCTGGCCGCCTCCGCGTCGATGATGAGCGACGCCGCCGCGCCGTACGGGTACTCCGGCAGCGTCACGTCGCGCACCAGCTCCGCAAAGCCGCCCAGCACCTCCAGCGACGCCTCGAAGTTGCGCCGCACCTCAGGCTGCGCCCCCTCCGCGTTCCCCTTGAGCACGGCCAGCCGCGGCCGCCGCGGCAGCTGCGCGTCGGCGTGGCGGTACGGGCGCTCCACCGTCGATTCGTCGCGCGGGTCGGGGCCGGCGATGGCCTCCAGCACCACGCCGCAGTCCTCCGCCGTGCGGCACATGGGGCCGATCTTGTCCATCGTCCACGAGAGCGCCATGGCGCCCCAGCGGCTCACGCGGCCGTACGTGGGCCGCAGCCCCGTCACGCCGCTGAGCGCCGCGGGGGCAAAGATGGATCCCCACGTCTCGCTGCCGATGGCGAACGGCACCAACGCCGCCGCCACCGCCGCGCCCGGGCCGCTGGACGATCCGCCGCTCCAGTAGTCCCGGTTCCACGGCGTGCGTCCCGGCCCGGTGAACGACGCGTCCGCCTGCTCGTAGCCGAATCCGCCGGCCAGCTCCACCGACGCCAGCTTGGCCACCAGCACCGCACCCGCCGCCTTCAGCCGCTCCACCACGGCCGCGTCCGGCAGCCGCTGCTCGCGGTACGGCTGCGCGCCCCAGCTGGTGGGATAGCCCTCCGCGCCGATCAGGTCCTTGGCGCCGTAGGGAATGCCGTGCAGCGGGCCGCGGTAGCGCCCGGCGGCGATCTCGTCACGCGCCTGGCGCGCCTCCGCCAGCGCGCGCTCGCGGGTGACCGTCACCAGCGCGCCCAGCGCGGGACCGAAGCGCTCCAGGCGCGCCATGTAGGCTTCCGCCAGCTCCACCGGGTCCAGCCGGCGGGTGCGCACCTGCTCCGCCAGCTCCGTCAGCGGCAGGTGCAGCGTCGCATCGGGAATGCTCATCGCTCGCCCCCCGGAACGCGGTAGACGAACGTCGGCTCCGTGGCGATCGGCAGGGGAAAGCGGCGTACCCGCTCGGCGGTGGAGAGCACGCCGCTGATGGTGCGCTGCACCTTTGCCATCTCCTCCTCCGTCATCCGGTCGCCGTACTGCACCCGGATCGCCTCCGCGAGCGCGCGTGCCAGCGGCGTGGGCTCCTGCCGCCCCGGCGCCGCGGCGGGTGTGGCTGCCGCGACCGTGGGCCCGGGCGCGGGGACGCCGGGCGTGGGAGTGGGCGCGGTCTCGGGTGCCGCGGTCGCGCACGCGGCGAGCGCCGGCGCCACCGCCGCGGCCACGGCCGCCTTCGCGAAGTCGCGGCGGGTGAGGTCGTTGGATTCGTTCGCCATCGGAATTCCGGGGCGTCGTGTGGATTCTGTGGATCGGATGTTTCGATGACGATACGAGGGCCGCGTGCGCGGCGACAGG
>DASQBH010000720.1:0-3047 GCA_035635315.1 Longimicrobium sp. | reverse complement strand
AGTCATCCTGAGGGAGGCGCCGCTCCACAACCTGCTGTTACGCAAACAGTTGCGCGCCGACCGAAGGACCTTGCCAGCAGAACCACGGGGCTGGATTCGCGCGCTGGAGCCTGCCCCTCAAGGCCGGAACAAGGTCCATCGGTCGCGCGCAAGTGATGGTGAAACTTCAGGTTACGCGCGGCGCTCCCTCAGGATGACTGAACTCTTTCGCAGCGGGCATCCATCACCATCACAGTCCATCCTGAAATCGGTCCCCCACGTCACCCCCTGCGCGATCCTGTGAAGCGTTCGCTGCCCGGCTGCCGCGGAAGCGCGCGGGCGGCATGCGAGCACTTCATCCACCCGGGGAGCGCTGCAGGGACGCACCGCGTCAGCTCGCGGGGACGTCGTCCGTCGCGGCATGGCCCACGAGCGGCAGGGATGCCAGAGGCGCGGACCCGTCGCCCGCAGGGGGGAACGCCGGCGGCTGCGTGCGGGTGCCCTCGGCGACGGAGCCGCGCACCGGCAGGGTGATCCAGAAGGTGCTTCCCTGGCCCTCGACGCTGTCGACGCCGATGCGGCCGTGGTGCGCCTCCACGATTCCCCGCGCGATGGCCAGCCCCAGCCCGGCGCCGCGTCGGTCCAGGTCGTGTGCCTTCCAGAACCGGTCGAACACGCGCTCGAGCTGGTCCCGGGAAAGGCCGGGCCCGGTGTCGGACACGGAGATGCGCACCTCGGACCCCGCCGGGGCCGCGTGCAGGCGCACCGTGCCCCCTTTGGGGGTGAACTTCAGTGCGTTCCCCAGCAGGTTGGCCAGCACCCGGGCAAGCTGCCGCTCGTCGCACTCCACCGGCGGCAGCCCCGCCTCAACGTCGCACGCCAGCCGCAGCCCCCCCGCCGTGACCAGCACCCCCCACTGCTCGCACGTGTGGGAGAGCAGTGCCTGCAGGTTGTGCGGCGACAGCTCCACCGCAAAGCGCCCGGCCTCGATCTGCGACAGGTCCAGCAGGTCGCCGATCAGCTGGTTCATCTGGTCGGCGGCGCGGCGGATGATGTCGAGCCACTTGCGCGTCTCTTCGCGGCGCTCGCGTCCCGTCTCCGACAGCAGGACGGCGGTGGTGACGAGGGTGCTCAGCGGGCCCCGCAGGTCGTGCGAGACCACGCCCAGCACCTCTTCGCGCGCGCGCAGGGCCTGCTGCGCCGTCTCGTACAGCCGGGCGTTCTCCAGCGCCAGCGCGGTGCGCAGGGCCAGGTCCTTGGCTACGATCAGGTCCATGGGATCGTAGCGGCGCCCCGCGCGGGACAGCCCCAGCAGCATGACCGCGCAAAGCCGCTCGTGCGCGCGGATGGGAACCACCATGTACGAGTGCACCCCCAGCCGCCGCGCGTTTCCCTCGCCGAAGGCGCGATCCAGCCCCGCCAGCGCCGCGGCGTCGCACTCGGTGTGCAGGGCGGGCTCGCCGCTCTCCACCACGGCCAGGATGGGGTGCTCCGGATCGCGGGTGCCGGCGGCGATGCACGAGCCGGGGTTGAGCATCCGCTCGCGGGCGGAGCGCCCGTGCGCCACGGCCGCGCGGCGCACGTCGCCGTTCTCCTCCACCACGTCCACCACGCAGAAGTCGGCCAGCGCGGGAATGCACAGCCGCGCCAGGTTCGCCGCCGTGACCCCCACGTCAAGGGTGGAGTCCAGCAGCGCGCTGGCGCGGGCCAGGAAGCGCTGGCTCTCCTCCGTGCGCTTGCGCTCGGTCACGTCCACCATCCACCCGATTACCCGCGCCGGCTCGCCGCGGGCGTTGCGCACCACGTAGGCGCGGTTGTGGACGGTGGCGTAGGTGCCGTCGCCGCGCAGGAACCGGTACTCGTCGGCCCACGAATCGCCGATCCCCGCCACCGCCTGCTGCAGCCCCGCCATCACCCGCTCGCGGTCGTCGCCGTGGATGCGCTCCACCTGCCACTCCAGGGTGGGCCGCACCTCCTGCGGCGCATAGCGAAAGCGGCGGGGGCCCGAGCCGTTCCAGGTGGTGTGGCCGGTGAGCAGGTCCCACTCCCAGGTGACGTCGTTGGTCGCCAGCTCCAGCAGCCGCAGCCGCTCGTCGCTCTTTTGCAGGGCCCGCTCGCGCAGCGTGCGCTGGGTCACGTCCACCAGGTAGCCGCGGTACTCGCGCACGTCGCCTTCCGGGCCCACGGTTGCCGCCAGCCGCGCCACCACGTACGCCACCGTGCCGTCGGGGCGCACCACCTCCAGCTCTTCGGGGCCGCTGGCGAGGCCGTCCCGCAGCCGCTCCACCCGCGCGGACAGCGCGCCCGGCTCCGGCTCCAGCCGCGTCAGCTCCACCCCTTCGGCCGAGTCGGGAGAGGGAAGGCCCACGATGCGCGCGAACTCGGCGTTGCACGCGAGGATGCGGCGGTCAGGGGCCGCGATCACCACGCCGCACAGGTCCTCCTCGAACGCGCGGCGGTAGCGGCCCGCCTGCGCGCGCAGCAGCTCGACGTCGTCGTCCGCCTCGTCAAGCCTTTGCACCGCGCCCACCAGGACCAACCGGTCGCCCAGCTCCACCTGGCCCAGGCTCACCTCCACGCGCGCCACGCCGGCGTCGCCGCGGCGCATCTCCGTGCACAGGAGCACCGACTGGGCGAGCGGCGCCGGGCCATCCATCTGACGGATCAGCCGATCGAGGTCCTCGCGGCCGAGCAGAAGGTTCCCGGAACGCTCCCGCGCGGTCAGCTCGTGGGTGGTGTAGCCGGCGATGCGCGCCAGCTCCGGGTTGGCCCAGGTGATCCGTCCGCCTTCCGCGGTGAACAGGCCCACCCGGGAGGCGTGCGCCAGGCCGCGCACCCGCTCCGTCCCGGAGAGAGCGGCCCGTGCCCGTGCCAGCGCGCCCGCCACGTGCACGCCGTCGAGCCGCTCCAGCTCCCGGCCGGCCAGCGCGGCCAGCTCGCCCAGCACCCCGCGGTCTTCGCGCGGCCACCGGCGCGGCATCCGGTCCAGCACCCCCAGCGTGCCGCGGGCACGGCCCCGCGAGTCCAGCAGGGGGCAGACCAGGCAGGCCACCAGGCCCGCCTCGGCC
>DASQBH010000719.1:0-2464 GCA_035635315.1 Longimicrobium sp. | reverse complement strand
GGTGGGGGTAATGCCGGAGTGGGGGCTGCGATCTCACACCTCCACGCTGGAAACAGGCGCGCTGCCCTGGATCGCCTTCGCCACTATACGGTGGCGGAAGCGAGACTGGCTACAGGCTGGATCTACGACGAGGACGACTTCGTCACGCTGAGGTCCGATCCTGAATTCCTCGAGATCGCTGGCCGGCGCGACACCTCGGGCTGGTCACGGGATTATGGCTGGCGGCGCGACCTGGATTTCCTTCGCGACGAAGTGAGGCGCCTGAATGCCGAGTATCGCAACCATCCCCTGCCGCCGGAGTTCGAACGCCGCTACGAAGCGCTCAGGGAAAAGGTCCCGCAGCTGTCGGACGAGCAGATCTTTGTCGGCATGAACGGCATGCTCGCCGTCCTGAACCAGGGGCACACCTCGGTGTGGGCGTTGAGCGACTCCCGCGTGGTGTACAGGGGACTCCCATTCCAGCTCTGGGCGTTTCCGGAAGGAATATTCATCGTCGGCGCCCCGGAGCAGCAGAAGGACCTGATCGGTTCCCGCCTCGTCGGCATCGAAGGCGTGTCAGCGGAAGAAGCGCTGCGCAGGGTGAACCAGAACCAGAGTGTGGACGGGGACAACGGGTACCTGTTCCACGGCATTCAGCTGCTGCGCGAGGCTCCCTACCTGGTAGGGCTCGGCATTGCACGATCCGCGGACTCGATCGAGGTCACGGTTCAACAGCCCGGCCGGCCCCAGCAGACCATCACGGTAGAAACGACTTCCTGGCGGGCTCCTGAAAGGCTTCGTCCGCTGCAGGGGATGGAGACGCCGCTGTACCTGCGGGAGCACCTGCAGTTTCACTGGCATCAGGCGCTGCCCGAGCACGACGCCCTGTACGTGCAGGTGAACAATCTGCAGCACGAGAGGGACGAAACGCTGGAGCAGTACGCGCTGCGGCTGCGGAGCCTCCTTGCGGCATCGCCGCCGAAGAACCTCATCCTCGACATGCGACACAATGACGGCGGATCGACGCATCTGTATCCGGAGCTCCTGCGCACGATGATCGCCTTCAGCATGCTGCCGGACCGTCGTCTCTATGTCGTGATCGGCCGCAATACCTACTCGGCTGCAGGCAACCTGATCACGGAGCTCGAACAGCTCGCCGACGCGATCTTCGTGGGTGAGGCGAGCAGCCAATGCTGCACTCTGTACGCCAGCCCTTCCGAATTCACACTGCCGTTCAGCAATCTCGAGGGAAGCGTGTCCACCAGGCGGTCGACCCTGAGCCACAAGGCCGACGATTTCCGCCGCGAGCTGCACCCGCACGCACCCGTGCTCATCACGGCGAGGGACTACTTCTCCGGACGCGATCCCGTGATGGAGACGGTGGTTAGCCTGATCGAGCGGGAGAAGGCCCGCAGATAGCGAACCGGCTCTACGAGGACTTCTCCATCAGCCTTGCGAGGGTGCTGTCACTCACGGCCATCTCCACCCGTGCGTTTTCCTGGAACCGCAGGTGCCGTGCGGCTGGCCGCCCCTCCATTACCTCCAGAGGTGCCTCGAGGAGCACCTGCAGCAGCTGCGCGTACGGCTCGGCAAGCGATCGCGTCATGGTCGGAGCTCCATCCAGCGCCACGGGTATGCGTACGGAGCCACCGGGGATCTCTCGTCCGTGCTTCTCCCGGATCTGCTTGGCGAGCTCGATCGCCGTCCGGAGGTGCAGGGGATGTGCGGCTTCGTCGTTGACGAGGACGAGGTTCTCATCCCTGCTCAACACGAGCTGAACGGGAGCGCTCCTCGGCAGCGTGGGGTCCGCTCGCAGGAGGATCTCCACGTTCCCACGGAGCTCCTGCGCCTGGAGAACGTCGTTGCGGGCAGGTGCGACGGCATGTTCGAGACCCGATGCAGCCGCGGTGTCCGCAAGCGTACTCGTGGCCGCGGCGGTCGGTAGAGTGCCCGCGCGAGCAGGCTCCGGTGGCGGCGTCGTTCGAAAAGCGGCGGGGGCAGGGCTCACCGCCGCTCGTACGGCGCCGCTCTTTCCGGGCGTGGTGTCGTCAGCGACATGAATCGTGGCGCGTGGCACCGGATGGAACGCCGCAGCCGCCATCGTGAGCGCCAGCGGCCACGCGATCGCCATGACCTGTGCTCGGCGCGGTGGCGTCGCTCGTGAACGAGACACATGCAGCACGGCGAGCAGGCGATCTTCTAGCTGTGACCTGCGCGCCATCCCGACGGAAAGCAACCCCGGGGATCCCATCTCTCGCGCGCCGCGGGCGATGTCGAGCAGGTGAGATGCGTACTCCCATGGCTGTGTTCCGAGCGCGACGACGCGGTCATCACATGCACCCTCGCACTCGGTGCGCAGGCGCTTCGCGGCAATCAGCGCGAGCGGGTGGAACCAGTATCCCGCGCACGCGACCGCGGCAAGCGACTGCGCCAGCGAATCGGCACGAGCGACGTGTGCCAGCTCGTGACGTAGCACGATGCGCCG
>DASQBH010000718.1:0-2605 GCA_035635315.1 Longimicrobium sp. | reverse complement strand
CCGATCTCCCCAGCCAGCGCAATCACATCACCGGTGCGGCGATCAACGGCCGCATTCACGTCGTCGGCGGGCGCCTGGGCAACGGCCTGTCGCCGCTCAAGACGACGGCGCACGAAGTCTTCGACCCGCAGACGCGTACCTGGACCACCGCGGCCCCCATGCTGAGCGGCCGCAGCGGCATCAACGGCGTCATGGCCCGGGGCTGCTTCCACGTATGGGGCGGCGAGGCGCCGACCGGCATGACGCCCCAGCACGAGTACTACGATCCCCGTACCAACCAGTGGGCAAGCCTCGCCAACATGCCTCTCCCCATTCACGGAGTCGTCGGCTCGGCCTTTGTCGACGGTCTGATCTGGGTAAGCGGCGGCGGCACCCAGATCGGCGGCAGCTTCGGCAGCCTGTTCAACCAGGTCTACCGGCCGGCAGTGAGCTGCGAGTGACGCGGACCGCCGCGGGTCGGGTGGCGGCCTTCATCCTCGGCCGCCTGCCGGCCCCCACGCCCGCGCGCCGGCGGGCGCCGGGGGCCGCGGCAGGAGACCGGCTCAGGTTGCGCATGCATGCACGGGCGGCAGCGATCGCCGCCGTGTGCGGTGCCCTGGGGTCGATACCCACACCGGCGGCGGCACAGCAGGAACATCACGGCGCTCCGGCCGGCAGCGCGCAGGTAGTGCTGACGGGAAGGGCCTCCTGCGCGGAAGGCACGCCGTCGAGCAGTGCCGTCGTACAGCTCTTCCACGGCAACGGCCCCGGGCGTCACCTCATGGCGACGTCGGTCGCCGATGCCACCGGCCGCTTTGCCGTCCGCACCGGCGCCGGCACGTACACGCTCGAGATCCGCTACCCGGGGGATGAGCCGCACCGCCAGCAGGTGACCGTCGCGAACGCTCCCGTGAGCGTGGGCAACGTGCGCCTCCGGTGCGGTCCGCTGGGGCTGGACACGCTGACGGTGGGCGCGGAACGCGACGCGGTCCAGCTGCGCAGCGGCGCCACCGTCGTGGACACGCGCGCGTCCGCCGCGGCGGGCGGCAGCATCGCGGACCTGCTGCGCACGGTGCCGGGCGTCGAGCTGGATGCGGACGGGCGCATCGGCATGCGAGGCAGCACGGGCGTGCTCGTGCTGATGAATGGGCGGCGCATCCCGCTGACCGGTGACGCCCTCGCCGCGTTTCTGCGCCAGATGCCGGCGACGGCGCTGGAACGCATCGAGGCAGCGACCACCGCGTCCGCGCGGCAGGATGCAAACGGCGCCGCCGGCGTGGTGAACCTCGTCTTCCGGGATGATGCCGCGCGACGCACCGGCATGCGCTCGGTGGCGGGCTCCATGGCGACGGAGGATCACTACATGGGCTCCGCCGCCGCCGCGGGCAACGTGGGTGGCGTTCTGAGCTGGGATGCGATGTACTCGCTGTCCGGCATGCGGCCGCGGACGGACTCCAGGACGGCGCGCTGGAGCCTTCTGCCCGGGGACCC
Source organism: Longimicrobium sp. (assembly GCA_035635315.1). Taxonomy (GTDB): domain Bacteria; phylum Gemmatimonadota; class Gemmatimonadetes; order Longimicrobiales; family Longimicrobiaceae; genus Longimicrobium. The sequence goes on along the minus strand of DASQBH010000718.1, from coordinate 1,135 downwards.
CCCTCTCCACACGGATGAGGACAGCCGCGCGCGGGCGAAGCACCGCCTGCACTCCATCATGGCGGGCGCAGCCGCAACGCCGGCACCCAACACGTCCCTGGCGCTGCGCGGCGCGTACTCCTGGATGGAAGGCGCGTACCGGAACAGCACTGCGTTCGTGTACACTGATGCGGCGGGCAACAGGGGGACGAGCGAGACCGGCAGCCTGCTGGAGCACGTGATCCCGGCGGCTGAGCTGAGCGCCGTCGCAAGCGTGGATCGAGGGCGCGTCCGTTTCACTGCCGAGGCGCGCACCAGCTTCGTGCAAGAGGATTTCCGCGGCGACTACGATAATGAGGGTGCAGGCTACCGCTACCTGACCATCGCCATGGCCTCGCGGCAGCGTGAACACGTCCTTCGTAACGACCTCCAGATGCGCTTCGCGGGCATCGATCTGGACGTGGGACAGGAATCCCGGTTCCGCACCCTCACCGCCGCGCACGATGCGACCCACGTTGGCGCGACCGTGTCGCAGGCCTACCGCTACGAGGCCCAGGTGCACGCCGGCTACCTCGCCGCCCGCCGGTCAGCGGGCGGCGTGCGCGCGGAGGCGGGGCTGCGTGTCGAGGCGGACCGGACCCGCATCCAGCTCGAATCCGCCAGCGCCCGCACAGCCGTGCGCTTCTTCCCCAGCATCAGCGGCGAATGGACCGGCGCGCGTGGCGCCCGGGTGTATCGGCTCGCGTACGGGCGCCGCATCAACCGGCCCGGGTCGGAGATGCTGAACCCGTTCTCCATGGGTGAGGACGACATGAACGAGATCATCGGCAATCCGTCGCTGTTGCCGGAAGTCTCGGACCAGGTGGAATTCGGCATGGAGCGGCACGGCTCGCGGCTGACGCTGCAGCTGATGCCGTTTCTTCGCTGGACACGGGACCCGATCCGCCCGCTCAAGGCGGCGACGGCAAGCGGCGGCTCGACGACCACGCTGAAGAATCTGACCGGGACGCGAGCCGCCGGCGCCGACGCCAGCGTGCGCGCGCGGCCCACGGACCGCACCGTCGTGACGCTGGCGGGGAGCGTCGCCCACATGGAGACGACGGCCGCCGCGTTCAGCAGCAGCGGCGTGTACGCCACGGCGCGGCTCACCGTCGAT
>DASQBH010000717.1:0-3075 GCA_035635315.1 Longimicrobium sp. | reverse complement strand
GCCCGTACCCGGAGACGACGCCGTCGCCGGGCACCTTCTGCTCGGCCACTACGCGCTCAAGCACCAGGGCGTGGGCAAGCAGTTCAAGAACGCCTCCGCGCTGGGCGCCCGCCGCACCGTCGTCATCGGCCCCGACGACGTGGCCGAGGGCGTGGGCGTGGTCAAGGACATGGAGAGCGGCCAGGAGTCGCGCATCCCCCTCGCGGAGATCGGCCGACCGTGACGCCCGCGCCGGCAATTCGCTGAGAGCGCTGGCGCGGGCACAGGGAGTGCGCGGCGGGGTTATCCTTCTGGTGGATATGAGTTGTTCTGCGTCACCGAGGTGAACGATGGCCACCCAGCTACGGACGATGACGGCCGACGAGCTCTGGGCGATGCCGGAAGACGGCATGCGTCGCGAGCTTGTCGCGGGAGAGCTTCGTGAGATGAGCCCTGTAGGCGAACGGCACGGAGATGCGGTGCAGAATATCAATCGCTCGCTGGACGCACACGTCCATGAGCGCCGCCTTGGGAGAGTTCGTCCCGAGATCGGCTACCTGCTGGAGAGCGACCCTGATACGCTGCGCGCCCCGGACCTTTCATTCGTACGGGCTGATCGACTGTCGGCAGACGGCCCGGCTCCGGGTTTCTACCGCGGTGCTCCCGATCTCGCGATCGAGGTGGTATCTCCGCACGACCGCTACAGCGAAGTCAAGGCAAAGGTCCGCGAGTACCTTGCCGCTGGGACCGCGATGGTCATTGTCGTGGACCCGGATGACCGAACGGTAGCCGTGTACCGCCCGGAACGCGCTCCTCTCGAACTGACTGAAGCTGACGTGATCGACGGCGAAGATGTGGTGCCGGGGTGGAAGCTGCCGGTGCGCGACATCTTTGCCTGAGACGGGCACGATCCGAACGTAAACACGGATCCGCCGCCCGGACGCGGCGGGTCCTTTGACTTTTGGGGAATCTCATGTCCAACGAAAAAGCGCTTACGACCCAGGCGGAGGACTTCAGCGCCTGGTACAACGAAGTGGTGCTCAAGGCCGAGCTGGCGGACTACTCGCCCGTGCGCGGCTGCATGGTCATTCGCCCCTACGGCTACCGGTTGTGGGAGCTGATGCGCGACCGGCTGGACCTGCGCTTCAAGGAGACGGGGCACCAGAACGCGTACTTTCCCCTGTTCATCCCCCAGAGCTTCCTCGAGCGCGAGGCGGCGCACGTGGAGGGCTTCGCCAAGGAAGCCGCCATCGTAACCCACACGCGCCTCAAGGCCACGGACGACGGCAAGCTGATCCCCGACCCCGCCAGCAAGCTGGAGGAGCCCCTGATCGTGCGCCCCACGTCCGAGACCATCATCTACGAGATGTTCTCCAAGTGGGTGCAGAGCTACCGCGACCTGCCCCTGCTGTACAACCAGTGGGCCAACGTGGTGCGCTGGGAGATGCGCACCCGGCTGTTCCTGCGCACCACCGAGTTCCTGTGGCAGGAGGGGCACACCGCCCACGCCAGCCACGACGAGGCGCAGGAAGAGACGCTGCGCATGCTGGGCGTGTACCGCGAGTTCATGGAGGGGCACCTGGCCATGCCCGTGGTCGTCGGCCAGAAGAGCGAGAGCGAGAAGTTCGCCGGCGCGCTGCGCACCTACACGTGCGAGGCGATGATGCAGGACAACCGCGCCCTGCAGAACGGCACCTCGCACAACCTGGGGCAGAACTTCGCGAAGCAGTTCGAACTCAAGTTCGCCAGTGAGGGCGGCGGCGAGGAGTACGCGTGGAACACGTCGTGGGGCGTGAGCACGCGCATGGTGGGCGGGCTGGTGATGACCCACGGCGACGACAAGGGGCTGGTGATGCCTCCCCGCGTGGCGCCCATCCAGGTGGTCATCGTCCCCATCTACCGCAAGGACGACGAGCGCGAGCAGGTGCTGGGCAAGGCGCAGGAGATCGTGACGGCGCTGGGCGGCATCCGCACCCACATCGACGACCGCGACAAGCTTACGCCCGGCGCCAAGTTCTTTGAGTGGGAGATGAAGGGCGTGCCCTTCCGCATCGAGATCGGCCCCAAGGACATCGCCAAGGGGCAGGTGGTGCTGGCGCGGCGCATTCCCGAGGGCGAGGAGCGCAAGCAGTTCCTTCCCGAGGCCGAGGTGCTGGGCTCCATGGTGCAGCGGCTGGAAGACTACCACGCGTTCCTGCTGGAGCGCGCCCGCGCCCGCCGCGACGAGAACTCGCACCGCGGCGTGGAATCGTACGACCGCTTTCGCGAGATCATGGAAGGCCCCGGCGGCTTTGTGTACGCCGGCTGGTGCGAGTCGGCGGAGTGCGAGGAGAAGGTAAAGGACGATACCAAGGCCACCATCCGCTGCCTTCCCTTCGAGGAGTTCCGCAGCGACCCCGCGCCCGCAAAGTGCCTGGTCTGCGGGGCGGACGCGACGGTCGAGGCGGTGTGGGCCAAGGCGTACTGAGCGGATGATGCGAGAAAGGCCGCCCCGGAGCGTCGGGGCGGCCTTTTCGTTTGGAGCGACAGTACGAAAGTACGAGAGTACGAAAGTGCGTTTGTCCGTACTCTCCTACTTTCGTACTTTCGTACTTCTAGAACCGCAGGATCCAGCGCTGCTCGGGCGTCGGCGGCCGGGGATCGTCCTGCTTGGGGCCGATGGCCAGCGGCTCGATTCCCAGCGCCTGGCGCAGGGAAACCGTGGTGCCCGGCGGCAGGCCGCCCGGCGTCCCCGGCCGCCCTTCGGGCGCTGAGGCGGCGCGGGTCAGCAGCCAGTTGAGCGCGGCCTGCTCCTCCGCCGGCGAGCCGGCCGCCAGCGCGGCGATGCGCCGGGCGAGGCTCTGCGGGGGTGGCGCGGGGTCGTCCTGCTTGGGGCCGATCGCCACGGCGCCCACCCGGCCGGGACGGGGCGCGCCGGGATCATCCTGCTTGGGGCCGATCTCCACGGTCCCGTCGCCCGTCGGAGTGGGACGCGGGGCGTCGCCGGGACGGACGCCGGGGCGGGTGCCCTGCACGGCGATGCCGGTGCGCGTGCCCCCGCCCGGCGCGATGATGCCGCCGCTGGCGCCCGCCGTCCGGCCGCCCTGAAGGATGACG
>DASQBH010000716.1:0-5662 GCA_035635315.1 Longimicrobium sp. | reverse complement strand
GCGGCCGCGCTGCACCCAGCCGTCGTCGGCCTCGTTGCGGGGGTACAGGATGTCGACGTCGCCGTTGGTGTCGATGTGGAACACCGCCAGGTAGCCGTCGTTCTCCGCCCGCACGCGCACGCGCAGGCGGTCGGAGTAGCGAAAGAAGTCGCGGTGGTTGTCTACCCACACCCGCACGCCGCCGCTCTGGGCGGCCTTTGCGGCGGCGAGGATGGGTGCCTCTGCATCCAGCATCAGCGCGGGCGTGGTTGCCGCGGCCGCGGGTGTAGCTGCGGCCAGCGCGGCCAGGGCCAGGCCCGCCAGGATCTTGTTGCGCATGGGAGTGATTCTCCGGGGTGGTGCTGCGGTCTAACGCCCAACGTGGCAGGGCAAGCGCCGTTCCGGGGCGGGCCGGTTTTTCAAGATAATGCGATGTAATCACTTAGCAAGGCCGCAGGTTTGGCCCCGCGCCGTGCTCCGTCCCCGGTGTGGGACGGTGGTTCTCTCGCAGGGGACGACGGAGGACGGTGACGGGGTGAAGGGGTGAGGGGGTGACCCGACCCGCGGAGGCCCTCTCCCCCGACCGGCCTTTCGCTCGTTCCTCGCGACGGTGGTCGACCCCTCCCCCAAACTGCGGGGAGGGGTTGGTGCGTCCGACGATTTCTTCTGCTCCGACCCCGTTCGAAGCGGGATCGACTTCTCCCTCCCCCGCGCAGTTTGCGGGGGAGGGCCGGGGAGGGGGGCGCCGTCTGATGCAGACCGAAGTTTGTCGAGGAGTCCGGGACGCTCTGCGTTTCCGCGGGCCCTCTCCCCCGACCGGCCTTTCGCTCGTTCCTCGCGACGGCGGTCGACCCCTCCCCCAAACTGCGGGGGAGGGGTTGTTGCCAGCACCATCATCGAGGAAACGCACCACCCCTCCCCCGGGGTTGGGGGAGGGGTCGCCGCGAGCCGCGAGGAACGAGCGGCGAAGTCGGCGGGGGAGAGGGCCCCGCGGGAACACCTCACACCCTCACACCCTCACACCCTCACACCCTCACACCCGTTCACCCGTTCACCCGTTCACCCCCTCCCCCGCCGTCCCGTTGACTCCCGCCGCCCCGTCCCCATACCTTCTCCGCTTTCCGCAGAACCGCTGGAGCCGTGCCCCATCCCCTGCTGATCGAGTCGTTTCAGACGGTCCCCGCGTTCCGCGCGCTGGCCGCGTCGCTGCCGCGTGTGGGCGAGCGCGCGCTGGCGTCGGGGCTGGCGGGGTCGTCCGTCATGGTGATGCTCGCCGCCCTCCACCGCGTGAGGCCGGAGCGCATCTGGCTGCTCGTGGCCGGCGGTCCCGAAGACGCGGAGCAGGCCACCAGCGACCTCGAGGCGCTGTTGGGCGAGGCCGAGGTCTTTCTCTACCCGCAGCGCGAATCGCTGCCGTACGAGGAGGGCGAGCCGCACCTGGAGATCGGCGGGGCGCGCGTGGAGGCGCTGGAGGCGCTGCTGAGCGGCCGCGCCCGGCTGATGGTGACCACCGCCCGCGCCATGCAGGAGCTCTCCCCCGCGGTGGACGGGCTGCGCGACCTGCGGCTGGAGATCAAGGCCGGCGACACGCTCAAGCTTCCCGAGCTCTCCGCGCGGCTGGAAGACATGGGCTTCGAGCGCGTGGCCACCGTAGAAGAGGTGGGCCAGTTCGCGCTGCGCGGCGGCATCGTCGACGTGTTCGGCTTCGGCACGCCGGAGCCGGCCCGCATCGAGCTGCTGGGCGACGAGGTGGATTCCATCCGCTTCTTCGACATCCTCACCCAGCTCTCCGTCCGCGCGGTCGACCACCTGCAGCTCCTGCCCGTCGACCTCAAGTCCACCGACGGGATGGGCGACGGACGCGCCGCACCGGCCGCATCCCCCGAATCCGTCCCATCGACCGAATCCGCCGCATCCCCCCCCGCCCCGTCCACGGACGGCGAGCGGCGGTCGCTGCTGGACTACGTCCCCGAAGACACGGTGGTCGTGCACCTGCACGGCACGGGGACGCGCCAGGAACTGGAGCGCACCTGGACGGAGGTCGTGCGCCTGCACGAGAGCGAGTCCAAGCGCGGCACCCGGCCCGAGGCGCCGGAGCGGCTCTTCTTTCCGCCCCCGGTGGCCGAGCGGCGGCTGGACGCGTTTCCCCAGCTGTACATCGACGACTCCGGCAGCGCGCCGCTGCAGTCGGTGTCGCGCTTTCGCGCGCTGCCGCCGGAGCCGATCGACCGCGACATGGGGCGGCTGGGCGAGGTGCTCAAGACGGGCGCGGGGCGCGGCGAGCGCACGCTCATCCTCTGCGACAACCAGGGGCAGCTGGAGCGCCTGCAGGAGCTGCTGGACGACCTGAAGGTGGCGCGGACGGTGGAGCTGGGGATCGGCTCCATCGGCGGCGGGTTCGTGCTGGCGGACGCGGAGCCGGCCACGCGCGTGCTGACGGACCACGAGATCTTTCGCCGTTCGCGCCGCATCCGCCGCAGACGGAGGTTCCGGGGCGGGGCGGCGCTTGAGAGCGTGGCGGCGCTCAAGCCGGGCGACTACGTGGTGCACATGGACCACGGCATCGGCCAGTTCCGGCGGATGGAGCGGGTGCGGCTGGGCGAGGAGGAGTTCGAGACGCTGGTGATCGAGTACGCCGGCGGCGAGCTGCTGCGTGTTCCCGTCCATCGCGTGGACCTGATCGAGCGCTTCGTGGCCGACGCGGACGGCGACGACGCGCCGCCGCCCAGGGTGCACCGCATCGGCGGCAAGGAGTGGTCGCGCGCCAAGGGCAAGACGCAGAAGGCCATCCAGGAGATGACGGCCGAGCTGCTGGAGCTGTACGCGGCGCGGCAGGCGGAAAAGGGGTACGCCTACAGCCCCGACACGCGCTGGCAGCGGGAGATGGAGAGCGCCTTCCTCTTCGAGGACACCCCCGACCAGCGGCAGGCGACGGAGGACGTAAAGCGCGACATGGAGGCGGAGCGCCCCATGGATCGCCTGATCTGCGGCGACGTGGGGTACGGCAAGACGGAGATCGCCATCCGCGCGGCGTTCAAGGCGGTGCAGGACGGCAAGCAGGTAGCCGTCCTGGTTCCCACGACCATTCTGGCCGAGCAGCACCTGCACACCTTCGCCGAGCGGCTGGCGGACTTTCCCGTCCGGATCGAAGCGCTCTCCCGCTTCCGCACGGCCAAGGAGCAGTCGAAGGTGCTGGAGCGGCTGGAGCGCGGCGACGTCGACATCATCGTGGGCACCCACCGCGTGCTCTCGCCCGACGTGAAGTTCCACGACCTGGGGCTGATCGTGGTCGATGAAGAGCAGCGCTTTGGCGTGAAGCACAAGGAGTGGCTCAAGCAGCTGCGCCGCACCGTGGACGTGCTGACGCTGACGGCCACGCCCATCCCGCGCACCCTGCACTTTTCGCTGCTGGGGCTGCGCGACATGACGCTCATCCAGACGCCGCCCCGTGACCGGCAGCCGGTGATCACCCACGTGCTGCCGTGGACGGACGCGATCCTCGAAGACGCCATCCGCCGCGAGATCGACCGTGGCGGGCAGGTGTTCTTCGTCCACAACCGGGTGGAGACGATCAGCGCCGTCGCGCAGAAGGTGCAGAAGCTGGTGCCCGACGCGGCCATCGGCGTGGCGCACGGGCAGATGCGCGAAAAGGAGCTGGAGCACGTGATGACCAGCTTTATCGAGGGCGAGCTGGACGTGCTGGTCGCCACGGCCATCATCGAGTCCGGGCTGGACGTGCCGCGCGCCAACACGCTGATCGTGAACCGCGCGGACTACTTCGGGCTGAGCCAGCTGTACCAGATCCGCGGCCGCGTGGGACGCAGCCACCACCGCGCCTACTGCTATCTGCTGGTGCCGGACGAGATCCAGGAAGACGCGGAAAAGCGGCTGCGGGTGCTGGAGCACTACACGGAGCTGGGAAGCGGCTACCGCATCGCGCTCAAGGACCTGGAGCTGCGCGGCGCGGGGAACATCCTGGGGCAGCAGCAGTCCGGCTTCGTCCACGCCGTCGGCCTGGACACCTATCTGCGGCTGATGGAAGAGACCATCAAGCAGATGAAGGGCGACGGCAAGGCGCCGGTCAAGAAGCTGGCGGAGGCGTCGGTGGACGGCACGGCGCTCATCCCCGACTGGTACGTCCCCGACGAGGCGCAGAAGCTGAACTTCTACCGCCGCCTGAGCCGCGAAGAGTCGCTGGCCGGGATCGACGCGGTGCGCCGCGAGCTGCGCGACCGCTACGGCCCCATGCCCGAAGAGGTGGAGACGCTGCTGGGGACGGCGGCGCTGCGCCTGGTGGGCGGCGAGCTGGGGATCGAGCGCATTCTGGTGCGCCCCTGGGACGTGCGGATGAACTTCCGGCAGGGGGTGGTGCCGCGGATGGCGTCGCTGCAGAAGGCGCTGCAGGCATGGCAGTTCGCGGTGGAGGTGCGCCGCCCGCTCCCCCTCTCGCTCACCCTGACCCGCCACGGCACGGAGCCGATCCTGGGGACGCTGGTCTCGGCGCTGCGCGAGCTGGCGGCGGACCCGGCGCGGGTGGCGTAGGGGGACGGCGGGATTCCGCGTCAGCGTCGAAGGAAAGCGTTTCCGCCTGCCTCGCGCCGGGCGATTGAAATCGCAGCAACAACTGCACAAAGTCCGCCTGCGCGGACTCGGCGGCCAGGCGGTTTGCGGCGTCCCGGGCGGCGGTGCGTCCGCACATGGGGCGCTCCGGCCGGTGAGTGTGAATCGCGCCACCGGAACGTATCGCGTGTCGGCGTAGGTCGGCGGCCGGCTTTGTCCCGGCGATTGAAATCGCGGCTGGAAGGGCACAAAGCCCGCCTGCGCGGGCTGCGACCCGAAGGTTTGCGGCGCGTCCGCGACGATGTGAGAGGCCCGCACGATCGCGTGTCGGAGCGGGCGGCACCCGAGGCTACAGTCCGCGCAGGCGGACTTCGCGATCTTCCAGCGGCGAATTCATTCGCTCTGGTGCGGGACCCGGCGGAGTTTGTTGGTCGGGGGGCGTGTAGCATCCGGGCGGCGGCGCGTCGGCACGTGGCGAGGTCCGCCGCGACGGGCCGCATCCCTGGATCCTGGGCGCTGGATCCCGGGCACTCAATCCCGGGCAACCGGCGGTGCGGCACTTCTCTGCGGCTTCCGTGTACCACCGCGATTCCGAACTTTCGCACCCGCGAGTTCCGTGTATCAAAACCCGGCTCGGCGTTCCCGTCCGCGCCGCTCATCCCACCAACCCGGTTCCGGAGATCGTTTGATGAAGTTGTCGCGCTGGGCGCTGGTCGCCGCACCGCTCGCCCTTGGGGCGTGCGGAGGCTTCGGCAGTGCCATGACGAACCATACGGACGTGGTCGCCAAGGCCGCCGGCAAGGAGCTGAAGGTGGAGGACGCCGCCCAGCTGCTGGCCGCCAACCCCCAGATCCCCGCGGACCCGCAGGTGGTGCGCGCCCTGGCCGATCTGTGGGTGGACTACACCCTGCTGGCCACCGCCGCCGCCGAGGACAGCTCCCTGTCCGTGCTGGACATGGAGAAGTTCGTGGAGGACCAGCGCGAAGAGACCACGGTGATGCGCTACCTGGAGGCCAACGTCCGGGTAGACACCACGTGGACCGACGCCGAGCTGGACGCCAAGTGGGCCAACGAGGGACCGGGTTCGGAGGTGCGGGCGCGCCACATCCTGCTCACCACCGGG
>DASQBH010000715.1:0-5474 GCA_035635315.1 Longimicrobium sp. | reverse complement strand
CCCAGCGCCTCCATGCAGTACTCCATGGTCCTGCAGACCATGCGCATCTACGCCCTGGAGCGTACGCACGCCGCGCCGCGGGTCGAGGCACACTACCCGTACCTGGACCGCCGGCTGGTGGAGTTCGCCCTGGCCATTCCGCTGGAGCAGAAGGTCCGGCCCACGGAGACGCGGTCCGTCGTCCGCCGGGCGTTCCGCGACATCATGCCCGACCGGGTTCGCCAGCGCGAGTCCAAGTCGGGGCCCACGGAGGCGTTCCAGCGGGCCATCATCCGCGAGTGGCCGCACCTGTCGGCGCTGTTCTCCAGCTCGCGGGCCGCCGAGCTCGGCTACATCGACGCCCCGGCGTTCGTGCAGGCGCTGTCACGGGTGCGCCACGGGCTGGTGGTGAACCCGGCCCAGATGCACCGCACCATCTCGCTGGAGCTGTGGCTGCGCACGCTGGAGACCGGCTCGGCGCAGGACGAGGCGGAGCAGGACGCGCCGGCCGGGGGCACGGAGCCCTGGAGCGCCGCCGCCGAGCCGCAGCTGCAGCCGGCCTGAAGACTCGATCCCATCCCGGCCGCGCCCGTCGGCGGCCGATCGTGAATGCGTCCCCGGCGTCTGCCGTGTGACACCGCGCCGCCCGGTAGGCGGCAAACATTCCGCTAAGGAGTTCCCATGTACGAGCGTCCTGAGATCCTGGAGATTGGTGCCGCCGAGCGTCTCACGCTGGGCCGTCCGAACCTGCCGTGCGACGACAACTGCGGCTGCACGCAGGAAGCCAAGATCATCATCGTCGTCGAGTAACACAGGTGGCGGCGCCTGCCGGATCCGTCCGGACAGGTGCCGGCCCTGGCACCTCACCGCGCCGTGCCCGATCCCGGGCACGGCGCGTGTTTTTTGCTGGATGATGCCGTATCCGCAAAAGACGAATGGTCCTCACGCAGAGTCAGCGGAGTCAGCGGAGTTTTCTCGTGCCGTTTCCTGGGCCCTCAATACCAGGTCCGGAAAAGCATCAGGTACAGAGGAACAGACAAAAGCCGGAGGAACGGAGACGAGCCGTTTCCTCTGTTCCTCCGGCTGTTGTCTGTTCCTCTGTACCTTTCGCTGTTTGTTTTTGCGGAGGATGATGCCGATCTTCCGCCCGCCGCTCACTCGTGGTGCGGCGCGGTGGAGAGCGGGTGGGCGGGGCCGGGGTGAGGCTCCAGCAGGCGCAGCACGCGGCACGGGTTGCCGGCGGCGAACACGCCCTCGGGCACGTCGCGCGTCACCACGCTCCCCGCGCCGATCACCGACCGCGCGCCGATCGTCACGCCGGGGAGGATGATGGCGCCGCCGCCCACCCACACGTCGGATCCGATGGTAACGGGCCTGGCGAGCTCCTGCCCCGCGCGGCGGAGCGCGTACTCCATGGGATGCGTGGCCGTGTAGATCTGCACCGCGGGACCGAACATGGTGTCGCTGCCGATGGTCACCCGGGCGACATCGAGCACCACGCAGTTGAAGTTGAAGTGGACGCGGTCGCCCAGGTGGATGTTGGAGCCGTAGTCGCAGAAGAAGGGCGGCTCGATCCACACGCCCTCGCCCGCCGCGCCCAGCAGCTCGCGGAGGAGAGATGCCCGCAGCTCGGTCTCCGCGGCGCGCGAGGCGTTGAGCGTGTGCAGCAGGTCGCGCGCGCGGCGCCGCTCCGCCACCAGCTGCGGGTCGGTGGCCACGTACAGCTCGCCCGCCAGCATCTTCTCCTTCTCGCTCTTCATCCGCCCACCCCCCGCGAAGTCCGGACCCGCCGCTACCGTCCGCTGAAGCGCCGCAGGAACGCGGCGGCGAAGGGGGAGCGGTCCACCTGCGCGGCGTCCAGAGGTTTTCCCCACCACAGCCCGTCGCTGTTGGCGAGCAGGATGAGCGTCAGCCGCTCGTCGGGGAGCTTGACGTAGAGGGCGCTGTACTGCTTCTCCCACAAGCCGGTGTGCCAGACCAGCCGTCGCCCGTCCACCTGCTCCACGTACCAGCCGATGCCGTACGGCAGCACCTCGCCCGAGGGCGAGCGCCCCGGCCGCCACATCTCCGCCTTGGCGGAATCGGAGAGAAGCACGCCCGCGTCCAGCGCCAGGTCGAAGCGCGCCAGGTCCATGACCGTGCTGATCACCCCACCCGCCGCGCCGTCACCCTGCGGGCGCGGCGGATCGGAGCGGACCGGCGCGCCGGTGGAATCCACGTGATACGGCAGCGCCAGTTCCGCCGCCAGGTCCGCGCGCACCGGCAGGTTGCGGTGGCGGCGGGCGGACTCCGTCATCCCCGCCGTCGCGAACACCTCCTCCGCCACCACGTCGCTGAACGCGCGCCCGGTCACCTGCATGATCGGCCGCGAGGCCCAGGAGTACGAGATCGGGTTGTAGTAGAAGCGCAGCCCGGGCGCGCCGTTCGCCTGCATCGACATCACGTGGCGCAGCGTGAGCTCCGGCGCGCACGAGTAATCGGCGAAAAAAATGGGCGGCGCGCCCTCCTTTGCCTCCGCGCAGAACTCCGTCCACCCGGCGAAGCTGTCCATCCGCCGGTCCAGGTCCAGCACGCCCCGCTCCACCAGCCGCATCGCCGTCACGCCGGAGATGGTCTTGGTGACGGAGGCGATGTCGTACGGCGTGCGCTCGGTGGCGGGCCGCCGCGCCTCCACGTCGGCCCAGCCGTAGCCGCGCGCCAGCACCACGCGCCCGTCGCGCAGCACGGCGACGGAAAGGCCGGGGATGCGGTGCGCCTGGCGCAGCGAGTCCAGCTCTGCCGCGAACGCCTGCACGTCCGCCTCCTGCGCGCCCACGGGTGAGCCCGCGCCCGCGAGCATGGCGGCGAGGGCGAGCAGGAATCGAAGGTTGGATGTCTTTGTCATGCCGCCCCCGTACGAGAGCCGGCCGAAGACGGTTTCGCCTCCGGCCGGATGATCTCCGCCTTACACGATCTGCTGCGAACGGCATTGAACCCATTCGTGGCGTCCGTCCGCCGAATGGAGGATGCGATGCGCATCGAACCGAGTTCGTGCCGTCCGCCGCGAGCGAATGAATTCGCCGCTGGAGAATCGCAAAGTCCGCCTTCGCGGACTCGGCGGCCCCAGGGTGTGCGGCGTCTCAAGCCCCTGCGCGTCCGCTCCCGGGGCTCCACTCGCCCAATCCCGTGGTCAGCCGCGGCGCACCCCGCTCGCCCCCACAGTCCGCGAAGGCGGACTTCGCGTTGTTCCAGCGGCGAATTCGCGGACTCGGCGGCCCGGCTGCGTGCGGCGTCCCAGGCGCCTGCGCGTCCGCTCCCGATTCGATCCCCTTACCGTACTTTCGTACCCCGTACCTTCGTACCCTTCCACTCCCGCACTAACGCACTCATCACTTCCGCACTCACGCACTGTCCTCACTCGATCGTATGCGACCCGTCGCGCTCGCTCTCCGGCGCGCCGCGTTTGGCGCGGGCGCGGTCCACCAGCGTCCACCAGAGCAGGAGGAGGCCGATCACCGTCCAGACGATGCCGACGACGGTGATCCCGCCCGGCAGCGAGCCCAGTCCGTACCCCAGCGCCATTCCGCCCGCGATGGCGCCCACGATGTTCACCCACGGCGAAGCCAGCCAGTCGCGCATCAGCCCCTGTCTCCCGTCGCACGGCCGCGCAGCACGTCGAAGAACACGCGGCGGCCCACCTTGAACGCAACGAACGCCAGAACCGCCCCCAGCACCAGCCAGAACGCCATCATCGGCTACTCCAGCAGCCCGCTCCACCAGATCAGCCACAGGTACAGCGCCGCCACCACCGCCGCGGGGATCCACGCCAGCCGCGCCGACCGCGCAATCAGTTGCTGGCGGCACGACGCGCACCACTTTGCGTCGTCCGCCTTTTCGCCCTCCACGTGCCGCCCGCACTGCGAGCAGTCGAAGGGAGGAGGCGCCTCCGGCACGGCGTGGGGGACGGGGTTGCTCATCAGAGTCGGCGGATCAGGGCGTCTGCGAACGTGTCCGTGGTCCCCGTGCCGCCCAGGTCGGGCGTCAGGGTGTCGTTCTCGCGGACGGCGGACTCCAGCGCATTGCGGATGCGGGCCGCCTCGCCGCGCATCCCCAGGTGGTCCAGCATCATCGCGGCGGCGAGCAACAGCGCCGCGGGGTTGGCGATCCCCTTCCCCGCGATGTCGGGCGCGGAACCGTGCACCGCCTCGAAGATCGCCGCGTCCTTGCCGATGTTGGCCCCCGGCGCCAGCCCCAGCCCGCCCACCAGGCCCGCGATCTCGTCGGAGAGGATGTCGCCGAACATGTTCTCGCAGACGATCATGTCGAACTTGGTGGGGTCCAGCACCAGTTGCATGGCCGTCGCGTCGATGATGCGGTCTTCGAACTCCACCCGCCCCTCGAACTCCTTGGCCATCTCGCGGCCCACATCCAGGAAAAGCCCCTGCGTGTACTTGAGGATGTTGGCCTTGTGCGCCAGCGTCAGCTTCTTGCGGTCGTTCTTGACCGCGTAGTCAAAGGCGTAGCGAAGGATGCGCTCCACCCCGAAGCGCGTCACCAGCATCACGCTCTCCGCCGCCGCGCGCGGGTCGCCGCTGATGCCGATGTAGTGCTCCACGCCGCTGTACAGCCCCTCCGTGTTCTCGCGGATGAGGACGATGTCCACGTCCTCGTACCGCCCCCCGGGGACGATCGTCTTTGCCGGACGGACGTTGGCGTAGAGGTCGAACTCCTTGCGCAGCGCCACGTTGATGGAGCGGAAGCCGACGCCGACCGGGGTCGTCAGCGGCCCCTTGAGCGCCACGCGGGTCTCGCGGATGGCGTCGATGGTCTCCTGCGGCAGCGGGGTGGTGTGCTGCTCGATGGCGCTCACGCCGGCGGCGCGGCGGTCCCACTGGATGTCGGCGCCGGTGGCTTCGACCACGCGCACCACGGCCTCGGTGATGTCCGGCCCGATCCCGTCTCCGGGGATCAGCGTTACGGTATGCGGCATCTGCTCGGTCTCTTGGCGGTCACGGACGGAAGGCCGGCGGCCCCCGCGTCTCCCCTCGTCATCCCTCTCACGATCGCCGGATTGCGCGTGCAAGACGGATGCGAGCGCCTTCGCACGGTGGCAAAGGCGCTCGTTGCGACAAGCTATGGAGTACAGGTAGAAGGCGCGAGGGCCGCGTTCACTAGACCACCCGATTCAGCGCATCGGCTACATCACCGATAAGCTTGCCGATTTTCACGCCGCTCGTCAGCAGCTTAGATACGATCTCCGTGCGTTCGTTCATCTTCGCGATGGTTCCCCAAATGCCGAGAACTGACTGGACTTCTGGTGCCTGCTTGTGCTGATCTACCGCAACCTCATGATCCGAATAGCTGAGCGAGGCTTCGACCAACGCTCGGCGAAACGCGCGGGCTCCGGTTACTTCGTAGTTTTCCAGCGCTTCCTCGATGATGCCAATCTGCTCTAGGACAAAAGCACTAACCTCTTCGGGGAGGTTCGCCTTTTGAATCTCATTTCGAAGTTGTCC
>DASQBH010000714.1:0-3524 GCA_035635315.1 Longimicrobium sp. | reverse complement strand
GTGCTGACGTCCAGATCCACCGTCTCGATGCCCTTGGAGGGGTAGAACACCACGTCGAAGCGCCGCAGTTCCAGCGCCTCCATCTCAAAGAAGCCCCGCGGCAGGTGGAACTCGCTGACGCCGGTGTTGATGGGGAGGTTGTCCAGGTGGTTCAGGTCCTCCATCTCCACCGACGCGTCGAGCGCCACCTTCCAGGGCCTGTCGGCGCCCGGCACAGGAATGTCGATGGAGAGGCCAAGCGCGACGTACTCGTTCAGCAGGACGTGGCCGAAGAGCGTCAGCAGCATCTTTGGACCGCTCTCCCACAGGAACAGGGCCACGCTTGCGCCCAGCCGGTCCACGGTGAAGGTGGTGCCGTCCAGCGTGAGCGGGTAGGCCGTTTCAAGGGTGAAGGCGAGCGTGACTAACCGCGGCGCCAGCGGGTCGACGTTGATCTCCAGGCCGCTGAGGAAGAGCGCGGGGATGGCGTGGAGTCGCGCCGGGAACTGGCCCGCCCAGTCGTCAACGCCAAGTGCCTGGCCCGCATCGGTGCCCGCCACAAAGGCAACGAGGTCCGCCAGCCCCTGGTTCAGTCTGACCTGCGCGGGAAGGGAAACCGTCCAGGCGTGCGGGGCCAGCGGGCCCACCGGAAGCGAGACGAGCGGCTCCAGGCGGGTGGCGCCAAAAACGATGGATGGCCGCAGGAGGAGAACCGCGCCGCCGTCCTCGTAATGGCGGGCGAACTCGAACCCCACGCCCTCCAGCGGCAGCCCCTGCCGGGCCAGGAGGGGGAGGTCGTGCTCCGACGTGGGTACGCCCAGGAAGAGCGTGTGCCGGTCCGAGTCGAAGACCAGGTCCACCCCGGTGAACACCAGGTCGAGCACGGGCCGCACCTCGGCGTTGCGGTCCGGGGAGATGATCCCGCGCTGCGCCAAGGTGTGCAACGTGAGCGAGCCCAATGTCGCGGTGAATTGAAAACCAAACCCGGGGTAGCCTTCCTCTGCCACAAGGTGCAGTGACACGTCGGTGGCCGGCGTACCCAGTAGGTTTGCACTACCGATGATGGAGAAGTCACCGCTGCCGTCGTCGTGCCGGACCACTCGAGCGCCGCTGAAGAGCAGCGCGTCGATCCCCAGCACGGCCAGCATTGTCGCGAAGGCCGGCGCCGGCACCATCTCCTGCCCAATGCGGATGCCGCCGTCCTCCTCAACCTTGAAATCGCTGCTCGCGAGTGCGGTCATCACTTGCCCTTTGAGGCGTGGGGATTTGGCTTAAGCTTTTTCCCAACCTGCTCGCGGCCTGAGTTGGTCTTTTCCTTGGCTTTAGGTTTTCGGAAGTAGTTCTTTTGCTGGTTCCGAGTCTTCCCCGTTGCCGGGTTCGTGTTCTCGATTGCTTCGATCGCTGCCGATCGTCGCTTGCCCAGCAGCCGATCCCTGATCTCCGTGTGTAGTCCATCCGGGTGTCCCATTACGTTCTCGTCTTCCCGGTCAAACTTAGTCGTGGCTTGGATCAGGCTGTTCACCGTGATGCGCTTGTGGAGCGAGATCTTGTTTGGCCGCCCCGCTTGCGAATAGGCTTCACGGAACACCGCGCCGAGCGCATCTGCGAGCGCATTTTGGGATGGTAGCGGACGCTCAGGCTCGACGATGAACGGAAAGTGGAGGTCCACGAAATCCCTATCCCCTAACTTGACCAGGTTGAGCAGCTCCTCCGCGCGTTCCCCCCGCTTCGCGAACACCCTTCCCTGTTGTTCGTCGGCGAGGAAACTCGGCAGCACCTGGCCAGTCTCCACCGGCTTCAGTCCTCACGCTAGGATTCCGGATTTCTGATTGTTGATCAGGACTGAGTAGCCGGGCCTGTGAAACACAAGCTGGTCTCGGGACCCGTCCACGCGGAGTGCGGGAACAAAGACAACGACTGCATGCGGCCCATCGTTGCTGACCATCATATTCTTGTCGTCTACGTTGTCTACCACCAGATTCGTTCTTTCTTTCCCCAACGACTGTGCGAGTTTTTTGAGTTGCTCAACGTTTGCTTTCTGTAATGTGCTTTGGGGAGGGTACACACATTCGTTGACAAAAATGGCCAGCGGTTTACAAGTATCGTGAGTGTCGACATCCGTTCTTGGCTGACCGGTTTGGCTCCCGACGAGTCCCCCAGGGTGGACTTCGCTGTAAACGGCCGGTTTGCGCACATCTTTCTTGCAGTAGGCTTCCAGACGTTCCACGAACTCACCACCAGGAACCCCCTTCATTTGGTTACACGGAATGATGATAGTCTCCGGGCATAATTCGTCTAGCAGGCCTTTCCTGTTTACAGCCTTAAACTCTACGAGCCCAGTGCCTTCCATATCATCATCATCATCGTTGCCTTCTTCGCAAGAGGTGTTTTTATATGTTGGCACCCGCTTCACTGACGCGGGGTAGTTGTTGTGATTACTGCCGTGGTGTGTGGCCTTCATGACCGTGATGGGCGTTGTCAGGTGGTTCAACTTGTCGCGAAGGTAAGCGATCAGCGGCTCTTCGAGGTTGGCGTATCGTGTGAGGCGGAGATCTCCACTAAGGTCCCCCGCGGTCCAGTACCGGAAGCCTTGGCTTTTCCACTCCAGTAGAAATGCCAATGACAAATCATTCGGGTTCGCCTTCTTCAACTCTTCGGTCACATCCGCCTCCAGCCGTGCCATCTCTTTCGCCCTCTTTGACAGGTCCCCTGCTGTGACCTTTTCGCGCGCCAGCACCCGTAACTCCGCCTGTCGGCGCAGAACGTTCGTTCCGTCGGCCAGTACGCCGCCCGCGCAGTAGCAGGTTAGCGTGATGTCAGAACTGGTGGGAACCAGCGGGATTTCCACAGGACGTGGGCTCAATGTGCTGTCGGCATCGAGGAATGGCAGGTTCAAGCGTCGGCTAGTTCCGTTCGATTCCTGGACTTTTGTGCCCACATAGTACTCGTAACCAGCGAACACCTCGCTCTCGCTTCTGCCAATCCCGTTCACCGGTCTGACCTCGGTGTTGCCGATGGCGTATCCGCCTATGTCGATGACGCACTTGAAATCAACGCCGCAGCGCTGGAAACCCGCAATGTGGTCGGCGTGGTAGTGTGAGGCGATGATGTAGTCGAAAGAGGCTCCACCGAAATAAGTTGCAAAATACGAGGCCAGCCGTAGCGCGGTGCCTTGCTCACCGCCCGCGTCAATCAGCACTTTGACCTGCCTCATTATGCCTGCATCGTCATAGCTCACCACGATTACAGTTGCGTCACCACCGGAAATGCCAATGTGGTGGATCTCGAGCGACTCTATCTTTACCGGCATTGCGCTCCCTCGTTTCGGATGTGCGCCGGGCGGCTGTTTCACGCCGCGCCGGCAATGCCCCCCGCAGTCAACCCCGTTAGCCGTGTTGCCCCACCGCGCCCGGTACCGCGCGCAGCTTCAGCCATCCCTCCCGCAGCTCCTGCGGGCCGGTGAAGGCGGCGCCGGGCTGGAACGGGAGGAGGTGCGTGCGCGCCAGCATGGCCTCGATGCGCTCCGCCACGCCGGCCAGATCGTC
>DASQBH010000713.1:0-4689 GCA_035635315.1 Longimicrobium sp. | reverse complement strand
GTTATCCGATCAGTCTTGTCACCGGCAACGAGTTGCGTGACAGGCCGCCGCGTTTCCTGGATCCTGCGGCCGCGCGTTCGAATCGCGCCGGGGGCACTGGAGAACGATGGCCGACGGCCGCAGCATGGCAGAATTGCCGTGCTGCGGCCGTCGTTTTGGGTTCATGCGGCGTGGGCAAAATCGTTCAAGCCCGCCCCGTCGGCAGCGGCCTAGGTTGGGAACGGCCGAGTGGATTCCGCGCGGTGCGGGAGGGAGCCGCGCGCAGGGAGTCCGCGCGGAGCCCTCTCGCGAGGGTGCGCGCGAAGACCCGGCCGACAGACGTGTCGAGGCAGATGCTCGGGCGCTGCCGACGTGCGCGGGGACGATGGAGGAGGTCTGGCGCTCCCACCAGGCGTGAGTGGTCAGGGATCGAAGACCGGCACGAGCTGGAACTGCCCCTGGTGGATCTGTGTCCCCGGGGCACCCCCGGAGGCCCGCGCCCGTGACATCACCCTGGCCATTGTGGTCGGGTCCCGCCGGGATCCAGGGCACCGCGTGCGGTCAGGATCAGCGGCTGCGTTCTGCTCATCCGGTCGTGGCTCCGCTCAACCCGCACGGCGCAGCGGTCCCGCGCCGCGGAGGGCCCGGCCCGGGTGACCTGCCTTCCTCCTGACCCAGGCAGATTTATGACGACCACCGTGAACGAACCGCTACAGGCCGCAAAGACTGCGGAGCGCGCCCCGCGCGGCGCCCCGGGGCGTGCGCCCTTCCGGGGCATGGCGTGGATCCCCGGAGGCAGCTTCCGCATGGGGTCCGACCGCCACTACCGCGAAGAGGCGCCCGCGCGCGACGTCCGCGTGGAGGGCTTCTGGATGGACCGCCACCCGGTCACCAACGCCCAGTTCAGCCGGTTCGTGGAACAGACCGGGTACGTAACCGTCGCCGAGC
Source organism: Longimicrobium sp. (assembly GCA_035635315.1). GTDB lineage: Bacteria > Gemmatimonadota > Gemmatimonadetes > Longimicrobiales > Longimicrobiaceae > Longimicrobium. Next base: position 3,762 of record DASQBH010000713.1, on the reverse strand, counting down.
GCGCACTGGACCCGGCGGACTATCCGGGGGGGCTTCCGGACCTGCTGGTGCCCGGTTCGGTCGTCTTTTCCATGCCGGACGGACCGGTCAGCCTGAGAAGCCACTTCGCCTGGTGGCGGTACGTTCCCGGGGCCAGCTGGCGGCACCCCACCGGCCCGGAGAGCTCCGCGGCCGGGCTCTCCACGCACCCGGTGGTGCACGTTGCCTGGGAGGACGTGGAGGCGTACGCGCGCTGGGCGGGGAAGGAGCTGCCCACGGAAGCGGAATGGGAGCGTGCCGCGCGGGGCGGGCTGGAAGGACGGGAATACGCGTGGGGCGACGAGCTTGCTCCGGGCGGCCGCATCATGGCGAACGTGTGGCAGGGCGAGTTTCCTCGCGAGAACCTGCTCCTGGACGGCTGGGAGCGCACCTCGCCCGTCGGCCGGTATCCACCCAACGGCTACGGCCTGTTCGACATGATCGGCAACGTGTGGGAGTGGACGGCCGACTGGTGGCACGAAGGGGGGGCGGCGGGCGGTGCGTGCTGCGCGTGCGGGGCGGCGGACGGCGGGCGCGAGGCGAGCATGGACCCGGCGCAGCCGCAGATCCGCATCCCGCGCAAGGTGCTCAAGGGCGGCTCGTACCTGTGCGCGCCCAACTACTGCGTGCGCTACCGCCCCGCCGCGCGCATCCCGCAGCAGGTGGACACGGGTACGGGGCACCAGGGCTTCCGCTGCATCGTCCGCACGTTACCCCCCTCCTGACGGCTACTGACGAGAGGGGCGACGTGCCCGCGGGGACGTACACCCTCGTGCCGGCGCGCGCGGACGACGCGCCCGGGACCACCCGTCCCGCCAGGCACCCTGCACGCACGTACGCGCATCATCCTGTCCTTGCGCCCGGAGGTCGCCGTGAGAACGAAGGAGCCCCAGCCGGACGGCCGCGAACCTTCGATGAGCCGCCGTGAGCTGCTGCGCGGCGCCGTCTCCCTGGCCGCGGCGTCGGCGCTCGGCGGCACCGGGGCCGCACCGGCCAGCGCGCAGGCCGCGTCCACCCCGCGCCCGGGGCAGACGAAGCCCAACATCGTGTTCCTGCTGATGGACAACCTGGGCTATGGCGAGCCGGGCTGCTACGGCGGCGGCGTCACCCGTGGCGCGCCGACGCCCCGCATCGACCGGCTGGCGGCCGAGGGGACGCGGCTCACCCACTTCAACGTCGAGGCGCAGTGCACCCCCAGCCGCTCGGCCATCATGACCGGGCGCTTCTCCATCCGCTCCGGGACGCATTCGGTGCCCATGGGCGGCGGGATGGAGGGGCTCACCCGGTGGGAGGTGACCATCGCCGAGCTCCTTTCCGGCGCCGGCTACGCCACCGCGCACTTTGGCAAGTGGCACCTGGGAAGCACGCAGGGGCGCCTGCCGAACGACCAGGGCTTCGACGAGTGGTACGGAATTCCGCGCACCACGGACGAGGCGTTCTGGCCCGGGGAGCCGGCGGCCCGGGCCGCCGGCGTGGAGTTCGAGCAGGTGATGGAGGGGCGGAAGGGTGAGCGGAGCCGCGAGCTGGGGGTGTACGACCTGGAGCAGCGCCGCCTGATCGACGCCGAGATCACGCGCCGGACCGTCGACTTCATGACCCGCAGCGTACGGGCCGGGAAGCCGTTCTACGCCTACGTTCCCTTTACGCTGGTGCACTTTCCCACGCTCCCCAATCCGGCGTTCGCGGGAAGGACGGGGTTCGGCGACTTTTCCGACTGCCTGGCGGAGATGGACGCACATGTGGGAGAGGTCCTGGATGCCGTGGACGCGCTCGGCATCCGCGACGACACCATCGTGGTGTTCGCCAGCGACAACGGGCCGGAGGCCACCTGGCCGTGGCAGGGCTCCTCGGGGCCCTGGAGCGGCTACTACTTCACCCACATGGAAGGCTCGCTCCGGGCGCCGTTCGTCATCCGCTGGCCCGGCAGGGTGCCCGCGGGGCGGGTGAGCAACGAGATGGTGCACGCGGTGGATACCTTCACCACCTTCGCGGCCCTGGCGGGCGCCGAAGTGCCGCGCGACCGCCCCATCGACGGCGTGGACCAGACGGAGTTCCTCCTGGGCCGGTCCGAACGGTCCGCCCGGGAGGGGTTCCCCGTGTTCGTGGCCGACCGGCTGGAGGCGGTCAAGTGGAGGAACTGGAAGCTGGTGTTCTACGACCGGCAGCGGGACTGGTGGACTCCGCCCGCGAAGCTGGGTACGCCGAAGTCGTTCGACCTGATCACGGACCCCAAGGAGGAATATCCCGAAACGGCGATGCGGAACTCGTGGAACGCGCAGCCCGCGATGAAGATCGTGATGGACTTCCAGGAGAGCCTGAAGCGGTACCCGCCCATCGCCCCGGGCACCCCTGATCCCTATCACCCGCTTGGCCGGTGAGCCGGGTCTGCGCGGCGGCGCACCCGCCGATCCGCCGTTGCGTCGCGGCCCGCGTTCCATCCGCTCACCGGAGGGAACGCGGGGCTTTTTCCCCCAATGAACGGCAAGTCCGTTCAATCTCTCCACCGCGCGGCGGCGCCATCTTTCGGACCCGGCCGCCACGTTCGGTTCGGACTGGAAACGCATGGGAGAGTGGAGATGAGGAGAACGGCCGCACGCGCCGCCGGTACGCCACGACTGCTGCTGGCCCTGGCGCTGGCCAGCGGGTGCTGGATGCCCGCCCGCGCGCAGACCGGCGGGGCGGACCCGCTGCCCTCCTGGAACGACGGGCCCGCCAGGCAGGCCATCATCAGCTTCGTGCGGCGGGTCACCACGGAAGGAGGGCCGGACTTCGTCCCCGTGGAGGACCGCATCGCGGCGTTCGACAACGACGGCACGCTCTGGGTGGAGAAGCCCCTTCCCACCGAGGTCTACTTCGTCCTGGCGCGGGTGCGCGAGCTCGCCGCCGCCGACCCCACGCTGGCGTCACGGCAACCGGTCAGGGCGGCGCTGGAGGGGGACGCGGCCTACTTCCACGAGGCCGGGTCGCAGGCCGTGCTGGAACTGTTCGCCCTGTCGCACGCGGGAATGGCGCAGGAGGAGTTCGCGTACGCCGTGCGGCGATTCCTCGCCACCCAGCATCACCCCGCGCTGCATCGGCCCTACACCACCGCAACCTACCAGCCCATGCTGGAGCTGCTGGCCTACCTGCGCGCCAACGGCTTTCAGACCTGGATCAGCTCCGGCGGCACCCTGGACTTCATCCGCGTCTTTGCGCCGGGGGTCTACGGGGTGCCGCCGGAGCGCACGATCGGCAGCGAGCTGCGGCGCCAGTCGCGCCGCGCGGACGGACGGCTCTCGATCTTCCGGCTGCCTCATGGCGAGCACCTGAACGACAGGGACGGCAAGCCGGTGGGGATCGACCGGCACATCGGCCGGCGCCCCCTGCTGGTGGCCGGCAACGTCCTCTCCGGCGGCGACATCGCCATGATGGAGTACTCCCGGGGGCGGGGTGGCCCGTCGCTGCAGCTCCTCATCAACCACGACGACGCGGCGCGCGAGTTCGCCTACGCGGAGAAGGACGGCGCATCGCTCTCCGCCGCCGGCCGGCTCGGCTTTGTGGTGGTGAGCATGAAGAACGACTGGAAGGCGATCTTTCCGCCCGCGGCGGGCGACAGCGAATCGATGGAGCAGTGAGCGGGGGGCGCCCCGGCCCCGTGCCATAAGGCACTCACCCCGGCGCTTCCCGGCCCGTCCGGACAACGGAAGACGGCCCCGTGCGCACAGCCGGGTCCGCGCGAGGGGGGGCCTCCGCGGCCCGCATGCC
>DASQBH010000712.1:0-3499 GCA_035635315.1 Longimicrobium sp. | reverse complement strand
TCCTCGTCCTCCACCCAGGCGCGGGGGAGAACGTCGGCGACGGCCAGCGCGCCGCGAAGCATGCCGGCCGCGTCGCACAGCGGCTGCGCCAGGTACGCCACCACGCCCGAGTGCGCCAGCGCCGCCCTCCGCGGTCCCGCGCCGCGCCGCGTGTCGCGTACGGACAGCGGGCCCGGCTCACCATCGTGCCGGGGGAGGGCGTGGGTAAGCCGCAGGGCGGCGCCCACCTTCAGGCCGTCGCGCAGCCCCGTGCCGGCGGCCACGCACTCGCCGCGCTCGTCGATCAGCGTCACCAGCGCCGTGGGTGCGTCCAGCACCCGTGCCGCGAGTCGCGCCACGCGCTCGAGATCGGGCCCCGCCGCTCCGGCCGGCACGGACGGAAAGCCGGGGGGCGGGAGCGGCGCAACGCCATCGGTGGAGGGTGCGGGTGGAGTCGTCACGGATGCATCCCCCTCGGGACCGGGGCTTCGCGCACTCGGCAAAACCCAACCTGAGCATATGGATGATGGCGGTTTGGGATAGCACGATGTTGCCGTGGAGCCTCGCGGGAGGGCCACGCCCCCGCCGTTGGCCAGAGCTGTGGCCGGTTCCACCGGGACACCGGCGGGGGGGCCGGGGGCGGCGGAGGCCCGGGAGCGGCGGGGTGATGACACAAATTACGTCCGTAGCCGCACGGGCTCTTGGACGATGTTGGCAACTGATGGCGATGCGCTTCGGCTCGCCGGCCGGCTCCGGGCGGCGGCAGGGGCGGGCCCGGCGCGGAACGAGCCCGCGAGCGGTGGGGAGGCTTGCGTACGCCCGGGTGGACGGCGGGTCGTCGATCCACACGCCGGGTACCCGCCCCGGTGGGCCCCGGGCCGCCGGGCAGCCGACGGGCCTCGTCGGAATCGGCCCGGGCATCCCGGCAGCACGCGCTCCCGTGCATCCGCGCGGGGGGCCGCCGCGCCGCGGCCCCTCGTCCGCGCGACGGGGCGCAACAATCTCCAAGCCCGCGGCCGGCGGCGCCTTCATCGTGGTGGGCACGATTGCCGGGGGACGCGGCCACATCGGGCCCACCCCGCGCCCATCATCCAGACCCGAGGTCCGCCATGCCGCACCCCGCGCGCTCGTTTTCCGGATCGTTCGACACCCCGTGCTCCGACTCCGGCCGGGGCGACGCGGCAGGCCGGACCTGCGGGGACCAGGCGCAGGGCCAGCCGGTGGGCTGCAGGGGGTGCTGCCGGATGTGTTGCCTGATGCGGCTCTTTCCATCGAACGTCGCAACCGCGCGGCGCAAGCGGGGAGATGTGCGCTCCGCCGGTGCCCGGGGCTTCCGGAGCGGTGCGATCCGCGTCGTCCGCGGCAGGCGGGTCATCCCGCGCCGTCCGCCGGCATCCGCCTCGCCCGTCGTCCCGCCGCAGGGCTTCCGTCCGTTCGAGTTCCCGCTTTTCCGTTTTCTCCCCGCCGGCGGGTGAGCGGCGCGCACGCGGCACGCGCAGCCGGGCCGAGCGTCATTGCAGATGCCCGGGTGAGCGGCCCGGGAGAGTTTTCACCGACGTTCGCCCCCGACACGACCACGCCAGTTCCAGGAGCCATCATGACCGACACCACGACGTTCGCTCCCCCTCCACCCGCCGCCCAGGCGGTGGCTTCCGGCCGGGACCTCCGGCACGACGCGGACCCGCGTGCGCGGGGATTCACGCTGCACCTGGAGCACGAACCCGGGCCGCACGGCGGCACCTGGGCCGCGAAGGATGACGCGGGCGAACAGGTGTTCGCGCTGGGCCGCCGCCCGCGCGGCACGACCCGCATCGCGGTGCGCGACCGCGAGGGGTCGGAACGGGCGTGGCTCGGCGAGCGCGTGCTGTCGCTGGTGGAGCACTACACGGTCTGGCACGCCGGCCGCCCGGTCGCGCGCATCTATCGCCCTGGCGGCGGCGCCCACCGGGGCCACTGGTTCGTGGAGGTGGGTGACCACGACGGGTGGGTGGTGCTGGCCGATCACACGGGGCTGCGCGTGCTGAGCGGCGGAACGCAGGTGGCCCGTCTGGGCTGCCGCGACCCGCACGGGATGCCGACCTGCGTGGAACTCGCCCCAGGGGTCGACGGGGCGCTGGTCCTGCTGCTGGCGGAGCTGCTGTACGAATGCGAGGAGCCCGCGATGTAAGGCCGGGCACGCGGCGGGAACGCGCAAGGCAGCCGCGGGCAACAACGTACAAGACTCCAGTGTTGCTCCCGAGTATCCTGCGGGCAGGTGCACCGGCCTCCCGTGCCATGCGGTGCCAGGAGGCCGCGGAGAGGGATGGCCGGGAGGTCGGTGCACCACCTTCGGAAACCCGCACGGCGGCCGGCTGGTCCTGCATCGACCCGCGATGCAGGACTTTTCGTTTTCCATGCCCCGCCGCCGGTCGCGCAACCAGGCGTTCCGGCTCTCCGGTGAAAGAATCGGCACACCGAGCGACGGAGGAACGGAGATGAAGCATTGTCCCTGTTCCTCTGTTGCTCCGCGTGAACCCTGCTCTGTCAGCGGAGCTGGCAGGGAGAGGAGGAGGGCGGGCGGCCGGGGAGAAGGGCCGTGGCCGTGCCACCGACGCTTTGATGTGATACCAGACGCGTTGATTCACTGTGCACAGGCGCAGCGATGACTTCCTGAGGGAGCGCCGCGACGTACCGTCGTTCACCCCGCACTCCGCGCGCGACCGAAGGACCTCCTTTCCGAACCTCGGGGCCGGCTGCGAAGCATGGAGCCAGCCCCGCGGTCTTGCTGGCAAGGTCCTTCGGTCGCGCGCAGGCGATCGAGGTCCGGATGGTTCCGTGCGGCGCTCCCTCAGAGTGTGTTTAAGAATCTGGTCGTTCAGATAACCGATTACTGATTTCCTGAGGGAGCGCACCTCCAGAACTTGAAGTTACTCAATCGCTTGCGCGCGACCGAAGGATCTCGTCTCGGCTATTGCGGGGCTGACCACGCGGCACTGATCCTGCCCCCAGGTGCTGCCGGCGAGATCCTTCGGTCGGCGCCAAAGTGCCTCAGTAGCGGCAGGTTCGGAGCGGCGCCTCCCTCAGGAAAACAAGCTCTTGGAAGATTCTTAAACACACTCTCAGGAAGTCAGCTTCGGAATGCACACGAGATTCTGAGAATCGGTAGAGAGCATGGGGGCAACGCGCGGTGTCGGAGCACGTCGGCAGGTGCGGGTCGCTCCAGACTTGTGTGGAAGCAGCGGGAACGGGAGAGGGACGGAAGCGCGGCAGGGAGCCATGAGAATTTTTTTTCGGCTCCCCCTTCGGCATCCGCGGCGCGCGGAACCCGGCCCCACGTCACCCCGATGCGCGATCTGGCAAAGCGTCTGCTCCCCGGCTGCCGCGGAAACGCCGTGTGAGGGTCTGGCCGGTCAGCAGGTCACCCCGCGCCGCCCCACGAACCCGGTGGCCGCCGCCGGCGCTCCGCTGCCGACGAGCGCGCTCAGCCCTGCGCGCGCCGCGGCGCCGGTGGTGCAAGACGGGACGAGGCGGCGATGACGAG
>DASQBH010000711.1:0-2425 GCA_035635315.1 Longimicrobium sp. | reverse complement strand
CACCAGGAGGGCCTGCTCCCCGCCCTCAAGCGCGACCTGAGCCGCTTCGTGCTGGAGGGCGTGACACCGTTGCGGGCAGGGGATGCGCATAGCGGATGGTCATCAGCCCACAATATGGCGCTCTGATTAAAGATCACTCCGAAGAGCGGCTCCTTCACAGGCGCAGCACCCTCTACAAGGAGGGCGCGAAGTCATCCGCCGCCTCGAGCACCTGGCCTGAGACACGCACCGGCCGCCGCGGGAGCACACGCCCGCGGCGGCCGTTCTACTTTCGCCGGTTGCGCTTTCGGGCCTGCTTCTCTGCCTTGCGCCGGTTCTTCACCTTCGCCGCGGCCTTTCCGCTGCGGGGGGATGAAACCGGCCGAGGAAGGTCACGCACGAACATGCGGCCCGCCCAGGGCGGCGGTCGCGGGGTCAGCCGCTCCGGCATCAGGCTCAGATCCACCATCACGTCTTCCCAGTCGCCACGCACACTTTCGTCCACGGCGTGCGCGGCGAACGCGGCCTCCATCAGCGGCGCGGCTTCCGATGCGCCCAGTTCGACGAGGTAGTCGATCAGGAAGGCGTTCAGCGTCTCGTCCTGCTCCGGCCAGTCGATGAGCTGGTCGATCAGCAGACCCACGGCACGATCGCGGAGCGCGGAGTGCCGCTGGCCAATCTGTTCGAGCGCGTGCGCGGCGGCCACGCGCGCAAAGAGCTCCGCGGATTCATCGGCCAGCAGGGCGCGCACCGGCTCCACCGCCGCCTCACCGATCATCCCCAGCACGCGTGGCAAGTCCTCGCGGGCGGTATCGTCGTCGTAACGTACGAGCAACTCCACCAGGGGAGCCGCCGCCTCGGGAGCGCGCAGCACCCCCAGCGCGCGCCACGCGTGGAGCGGGGCGTACACGCGACGATCGCCGGAAGGTGCCTCGTTCAGTTCCGGATCGGCCGCCATCCGCAGCAGATCGGGCACGTGCCGCGCGGTGATGCCCATCCCCGTGTAATCTTGCCAGGCACGCTGATACAGGCCGGTATCTCCAAGCCCCAGCAGGCGGTCCAGCGGCGGCGGATACGCCGCTCCCTCGGGTGTTGACTTTGTTCCCATGTGCGGCAATTTTCCGCCTCCCGCGCGGGATTGCAAGCCCCGGCCGCACACCCGAACACCTCCCGTCCAACACGATGTCGTCTTCCGTAACACCCGCCGACCTGCAAGCGTGGATCGACGCGCGCAGGCGCCACCGCCTCTCGCATGCGCAGGTGCAGATGGCCCGCGAGCTGGGGATGAACCCCCGCAAGCTGGGCAAGGTCGACAACCACCGGCAGGAACCCTGGAAGGCGCCGCTGCCGCAGTTCATCGAGCACCTGTACCGCAAGCGGTTCGGACGCGAGGCGCCGCTGAACGTACAGCCGCTGGAGGAGCGCGCCCGGCAGGCGGCGGCGAAGAAGGCCGCCCGGAAAGCGGAGCGGCGGGAGCGGAGGGCGGGCGAATGAGCGAGTACCAGTACTACGAGTTCCGGACGGTCGATCGTCCGCTCACGGACGCCGAGATGCTGCAGATGCGCGCCGTCTCCACCCGCGCCGACATCACACCCACGCGCTTCGTCAACGAATACAACTGGGGCGACTTCAAGGGGCGGCCGGACCGGTGGATGGAGCAGTACTTCGACGCGTTTCTCTACCTCGCCAACTGGGGATCGCGCCAGCTGATGCTGCGGCTCCCCGCGGACGCGCTGGACCGGGAAGCGGCGCGGCGGTACTGCCCTGGCGAGAGCTCACGAGTGTGGGCGCACGACGGCTTCGTGATCCTCTCGTTCAGCTCGGAGGACGACCACGGAGAGTCGTGGGAGGAGGACGGCAGCGGCTGGCTTTCGTCCATTCTGCCGCTGCGCGACGAGATCGCGGGCGGCGACCATCGGGCGCTCTACCTTGGCTGGCTGCTCGAGATACAGGGCGGCGGTGCGGAAGATGACGAGTTGGAGCCGCCGATTCCGCCGGGACTGGGGACCCTCTCGGCCGCGCTCAAGGCCTTTTCCGAGTTCCTGCGGCTGGACCCTGACCTGGTGCAGGCGGCCGCGGAGGGGAGTCCACCCATGGCGGCCGGGCCGGACGAAGGGGCGCTGCCGGGCTGGATCGCCACGCTGCCGGAGGCGGAAAAGACGGAGTTGCTGGTACGCGTCGCTGGGAATGCGCCGGCCGTGGTACGTGCCGAGTTGCTGCGCCGCTTTCGTCAGGCGCACCGTACCGGCACCGCGCCGGCGGAGGGAGGGCGCACCGTGGGCGAACTGCTGGAGGCGGCGGAGCGGATCAGCGAGGAACGCAGCCGCGCCGAGGCCGAACGCAGGGCGCGCGAAAAGGCACGGCGCGACCGCGAAGCCGCGAAGGCGCGCGCACTGCACCTGGACCGGCTGGCGCCGCGCGAGGAGGAGACGTGGGGAGAGGTGGA
>DASQBH010000710.1:0-3336 GCA_035635315.1 Longimicrobium sp. | reverse complement strand
GTGGGTGACCCGGCCTCCCTCGACCGCGAGCACCGCCGCCCCGGTCCCGGCCGTGAGCACTCCGCCCGCGCCGACCTCCTTCGCCGCCTGGGGCGCACGGCAGAGGCGCGGGAGGCGTACGAGCGCGCGCTCACCCTCGCGCGGCAGGAGCCGGAGCGGCGCTTTCTGGAGCGGCGGATGGGGGAGTGAGACCGGTTTCCTCGATCGATCGCGCACTCGTATCATCCCGAATCCGCAAAAACAAACAGCGAAAGGTACAGAGGAACAGACAAAAGCCAGAGGAACAGAGAAAATCGGTTTGTCCCTGTTCCTCTGGCTTTTGTCTGTTCCTCTGTACCCTCAGGTGTTGTTGTTCCGGATTCGGTATGATGCTTTTCCGGATCTCAGGAATAGACCTTCCGGATGAACGCCTTGTCGGCGTTGGAAAGCGTCCTGTTCCACCCGACTTCGAACCCGCCCGTCGTCAGCGCCTTCGGCACCGGGTAGTGCATGATGGACCGGGGATCGTACTCCGTGGTGTTCAGCTGCGAAACGCCGTACTTGGCGAAGAGCTGGCTGTCGACCTCCTGCTTGGTCCACCCCTGCGTGCTCATGTAGTAGCGGTACGCGGCGGGGCGGTTCCACGGGATGTCGCCGGCCGGGCTCATGTGCTCGTGAATGCAGCCCAGCGCGTGCCCGAACTCGTGGAGCACCGTACGCGAGAACTCCTCGTCGGGGGTTTGTTCGTTGAACCACCCGTAGTTCATGGTGGGCTTGTTCCTGGGGATGGTCAGCGCGTCCGTCCCCAGGTACGACCACGACCCCAGGCCCAGCGTGCAGGTGATGCGGATCTCGGCATTGGGGTCGTTGCCGAAGCTGAACTTGATGTTGGCGTACTGTTCCCACGCGTGCGCGTACTTTTCGATCTGCTCGCGCACGCGGGCGGGCGGGTTGTCCAGGAAGCGAACCCGCAGCGTGCGGCCGGGCTTCCACAGCTTCTTGGTGAACACCGCCATCCCCGGCGCGCCGAAGCCCGCCGCGGCAGCCGCCAGCCCCGGCTCGCCGAACGGCATGGTCACGTTGTCGGGTCGCTCCTCGATTGCCGCCACGATGGCCTCGCCCTGCAGCTCGGGCGGGACCGCCATCTCCACGCACGCGTACACCGACGCAATGTCCAGGTCCTCGGCGCCGGCCGTGTCGGCCGCGTCGCGGGACGCGCGCCGCCCCGCCGGCTTGCGCCCGGCGTCTTTGGCCCCGGCCGTGCCGCGGGACGCGCGCCGCGCCGCCGGCTTCTGCCCGGCGTCCTTGGCCCCGGCCGCGCCGCGGGACGTGCGCCGCCCCGCCGGCTTGCGCTCGGTGTCATCGGCCCCGGACGCCGCGCGGGACGCGCGCCGCGGCGCCGCCGGCTTGGGATCGGCGTCATCGGCGCCGGTGGTGCGTGAGCCGCGCGGCCGGGGTGCGCGCGCGGGCTTCTCGTCATCCCCGGACTGGCTCTTTTTTCTTGCCATGCTCCTGTTCTCCGAAACGAAGGGTTGAACGCATCGATTCCATGGTCCCGCTCCCTGCTACCGTCCGCCGTCCCTCTCTCCGGGGCGAAGCCTGATCACCTGCCCTTCGGGGATCTCGAGGGCCTGGTCCCCGCCGTCTTCGCCCGCTTCCCGCTCGAGCTCGGACAGGGGGCGCACCCGGTCCAGCTCCGACCCGCCCAGGTCGTCCGCCCCTTCGTCCGCCAGCTCGAACCAGGGAAGGCCGTGCTCGGTGTAGGTGCGGGCGCTGACGGGTGAAGGGGGAGGCGGCCGGCCGGTGACCGCCTGGAACAGCTCCGCGTTGAGCAGGTGCACCCACAGCGTGGCCGCGGCGTCCGGATCCCAGGTGTCGGCTCCGTACGGGTCGGGGTACACCTTCTGCCCGATGCGTCCCCCCGCCGCGATCCCCATCTCCGCCTCCGGCGCGGCCGAGGCGGACGCCTGGGGCGGCGGCCCGCCCATCCCCATCCCCATCCCCATCGGCAGGTCCCCCGGCGCCGGCTCGGGCGGGGGATGGTCGGGAAAGCGGCCGGGGCGGGGAGGAAGCACCAGGAGCTGCAGCCCGCCGCTCTCTTCGCCCGTGACCTGCCCCTCGACGGTAACGCCGCGCCCCAGCGGCGCCGCCACCAGCTGCCGCACCTCGCCGGCCGCCGTGCGGATGCCGTCCAGCCACAGCTGGGGAGGACAGACCAGGTAATCCTGCGGGTCCGCGCTGGGCGACGCGCTCCAGGGCCCGCCGGTCAGCGCGTTCACCCTGCCGACGCCCACCTTTACCGCGTGGGGGTGCCACTCGGGCGCGTCGAACGCCAGCCACAGCGCTTCACGCGGGTGCAGGGGCACGAACACGCCCCCGCGCTCACGCCACGCGGCCGGCACCCTGTCGGCGTAGTCGCCCACGGAAAGCACCGGCAGCGGCCCCAGCGCGGGGGGAAGCAGGCCGGGGCCCACCCCCTCGGGAACCCGCAGGGTGCGCTGGAACGAGACGGAGAACCGGTCGCCGAAGCGCACCGATCCATCCGCCTCCACCCGGACCGCCGGCGGCGCCATCCGGCCGCGCCTCAGTCCGTCTCCGGCTCCACGCCCATGCCCGGGCCGGCGCCCTGCGCCTGCTCCAGCGCCTGCTTGAGCTGGTAGTTCTCCAGCGCCAGCCGGCCGATCATCCGCTCCATCTGGGCGATGGGGTCTTCGTAGCCGGCGGGCCCGAAGGCCATCGCGGGCGCCTCGGCCTCGTCCACGAACGCCGCCAGCTCCGGCGAGACGGCCGTGTCCTCGAACGAGGGGAACGCGCTGACGTCCATGCCCTCGGGAGCGACGCCGCCCGCGGGGCCGCCCTGCAGCTGCGCCAGGAACCCGGCCGCCCGGTCACGGAACGAGTCGAAGCCGCCCGCCTCGCGCAGGAGCACCCGGGGGCAGTCCTTGCCCGTCCAGAACTTGTGGGGAACCACGTTGTCGCGGGGGATGCGGTACGCCAGCATCATCAGCGCGGTGAGCAGGGCCGCGCGGTCGATCACGGCGGCCTTGTTGATCCCCTTGTTCTCGCACACCTCGATGCCGATGCTCACGCCGTTGCCCTTGCCGGCGTGCCACCCCTTTTCGTTGGTGGGCAGGTGCTTGAAGGTGCGCTTGTCGTCGACGGTAAAGTGCCACGACACCTGGCGCGCGCGGGCGTCGGCGCCCTTTACGTACCTGGCGTGCATCGCCGCGTCGGCGCCCTTGGCGTCGTTGGAGGTGTTGTGGATGGTGATGTGGGTGGGGGAGATCTTGATTCCCGGGCGGTTGCTGGAGCCCTGCGGGATCAGGTCCACCGTGATGTTGAGCTGCTGGATCGCTT
>DASQBH010000709.1:0-7136 GCA_035635315.1 Longimicrobium sp. | reverse complement strand
TTTGATCCCCTCCCCGAACAGGAAGCCATCCGGCAGCACCACCGCAGCGCGTCCGCCATCCTTAAGCAGGTGCATGATGAGCACGAGGAAGAGGTCGGCCGTCTCGCGCGTTTGGTACTGCGCGGGGAAGTTGGTCTCGATCCCCTGCTCCTCCTCGCCCCCAAAGGGTGGATTGGTGACGATCACGTGCACCCGGTTCTTCGCGGTGTAGTCGCGGAGCGGGCGGGCGAGCGTGTTGTCGCGGCGAACCTGCGTGGGAACATCCAGCCCGTGGAGCAGCAGGTTGGTCGTGCAGAGCAGGTGCGGGAGCGGCTTCTTCTCCACCCCGTGGATGGAGCGCTGCAGTTCCGCCTCCTGTTCCGGGGTCTTGACGTCCCGCGAGCGGATGTGCTCGATGACGTTCACCAGGAATCCGCCAGTGCCGCAGGCGGGGTCCAGCACCTCTTCTCCAAGCCGCGGGTCCGTCATCTCCACCATGAACTGCGTGACCGCCCGCGGCGTGTAGTACTCGCCCGCATTGCCGGCGCTCTGCAGGTCCCTCAGGATCTGCTCGTAGATGTCGTTGAAGAGGTGGCGGTCCTGCGACCGGTTGAAGTCGATGGCGTTGATCTTGTTGATCACCTGCCGCAGCAGGGTGCCGCTCTTCATGTAGTTGTAGGCGTCCTGAAAAACGCCCCGAACCACCACCGAAGGATCGCCCGGCCGGTCGGTGAGCGGGAGCTCCTTGAGTGTGGGGAACAGGTCGTTGTTGACGAAGTTCAGCAGCGCGTCGCCGGTGATCCCCTCCGCGTCCGCCGCCCAGTTCCGCCATTGCAGGCGCGCGGGGATCGGCGAGCGGTAGTCCTCCAGCAGTTCGCGCTCCTGCTCACGGTCGTCGATGATCTTCAGGAAGAGCAGCCAGCCAAGCTGGCCGATACGCTGGGCGTCGCCGTCCACGCCCACGTCCTTGCGCATGACGTCCTGTATGGACTTGATGGTGGTGCCGAGACTCATTCGGTGTGTGTTCTGATCGGGTGCGTCCGGGCGGCTCAGGCGGCCGCCGCGTACAGATGCTGCTGCAGTTCCTGGATGGCGGCCAGGTACTGCTCCCTGCCGCCGAAGCCGCGGATGATCTCCGTGGGTGTGCCCATCTCGGTGAACGGCTGCACGCGCAGCACGTCCATGCGCTCCAGGCTCTCCACTCCCTCGTCCGCGTACTTCTCCAGCAGTGCGTCGATGACGGCGCGCGCCTCGGGTCCGTAGCGGGTAAAGTAGTCGCGTTTGCGCACCTGCTCCGCGCGCTCGCGGCGTGTGAGCGGCGGCTGGCCGAATGCAACGTGGCAGACCAGGTCGAACGCGTCGTAGTCGCGGCCCACCTCCTCTGCCAGCGCGTCCAGCAGCACGCCCCGCTCCTCCAGTTCCCGGAGTAGCGCCTCCTTCTTCTCGGCCGTGCTCCAGGTGCTAAGAAAGTCGTCCAGGGAAGCGAACTCCTCCGCCACCTTCTTTCGCGTGTAGTCCCGGAGCGACTCGGTAATCAGCTTGCCTCCGGGGCCGTAGTACTGCACACGCTCCGAAGCCACGCTTACCGGAACGCCGGCAACCACGTAGCGCCGGTATCGCCCATCCGTGCCCTCGCTCTCATCGCCCGCGCCCGGCCAGGCGCCGGGCGTCCCGGGGTGCGCCTCATCCGTCCCCTCACCATCCATGGCCTCATCCGGCGGAACGGGCGATTCGTCGCCCTTCGGCTCGTAGATCTGCACCGGATCGCCATCAAAGCTCGGATCGGCGAAAAGCTCCGTCGCCTTCTTGAAGTCCAGGATCGTGAAGTAGTACTTCCCAAAGTCTTCGTTGATGCGCGTGCCCCGGCCGATGATCTGCTTGAACTTGGTCGGCGACTGGATCCGCTGGTCGAGCACGATGACCTTGCACGTCTGCGCATCCACCCCGGTCGTCAGCAGTTCCGAGGTGGTGACGATGACCGGGTACCGGCTCTCGGGGTTGATGAAGTTGTCGAGCTGCATCTTCCCCTCCGGCTCGTCGCCGGTAATGCGCATGACGTACCGGCGATCCTGCGCGGCAAGGTCGCCGTTCTCGTTGACAAGCGCCTGCCGCATCCGCTCAGCGTGGTCGATGTTCTCGCAGAACACGATGGTTTTGGAGAAGCGGTCGGTGCCCTTCAAGAACTCCGTGATTTTGCGCGCTACCAGTCGGGTCCGCTCCTTGAGCACGAGGCCGCGGTCAAAGTCCCGCTGGTTGTAGATGCGGTCTTCGATCTCCTCTCCGTACTCGTCCCGTTGGCCCTGCTCGGGCCGCCAGCCGGTGAGGTCCTTGTCGAGGTCGATGCGCACCACCTTGTACGGTGCCAGGAAACCGTCCTCGATACCCTGACGCAAGGAGTAGGTGTAGATCGGCTCTCCGAAGTAGTGGATGTTGGAGACTTCCGCGGTCTCCTTGGGCGTGGCGGTCAGCCCGACGTGCGTGGCGCTGGAGAAGTAGTCGAGGATCTCGCGCCACGCGGAGTCCTCCGCCGCGCTGCCGCGATGACATTCGTCAACGACGATCAGGTCGAAGAAGTCGCGCGAGAACTGCTTGTAGATGTTGCGCTCTTCCTCGGTGCCAGTGACCGCCTGGTACAGCGAGAGATAGATCTCGTAGCTCTTGTCAACGGATCGATTGGTGATCTTGGTCATCGCCTGGCCGAACGGCTTGAAGTCGTTCGTCCTGGTCTGATCGACAAGGATATTGCGGTCAGCGAGGAACAGGATGCGCTTCTTGGCGCCTGCCTTCCAGAGGCGCCAGATGACCTGGAACGCGGTGTACGTTTTTCCCGTGCCGGTAGCCATCACCAGCAGCAAACGGTTCTGCCCCCGTGCGATTGCTTCGACCGTTCGGTTTATCGCGGTGATCTGATAGTAACGGGGCGCCTTGCCGCTACCGTCGCTGTAGTAGTCCTGGGAGACAGCCGCAGCGGCGCCGCTGTCGATCCCCTTCCATGCGCAGTAGCGCTCCCACAATTCCTGCGGCGAGGGGAACGCGTCGAGCGGCAACTCCAATTCAACTTCAGCACCGGTGGAAGTGCGGTCGTGAAACACAAACCCGTCTCCGTTGCTGCTGAATGCGAACGGGAGATCCATCTGTTCCGCGTACCGAAGCGCCTGCTGCATCCCCGCGCCGACCGAGTGGTGGTTGTCCTTGGCCTCGATAACGGCGAGCGGGAGGTTGGGTTTGTGGTACAGGATGTAGTCCGCGCGGCTGGAGGTACCGCGGCTTACCACCTTGCCCCGCACGATCACCCGTCCACGGGTAAAAGTGACCTCCTCACGCACCTGCGTGTGTAAGTCCCACCCGGCCCCTCCAAGTGCGGGCGTGATGAACTTGGTGCAGATGTCGCGTTCGGTAAGTGCTTTTTTATCCATGAACTATGGGGAGGACCTGCGAACGCTGCTGGCGGGAGTTCCGGCTTGAGTTCTTCACCTGCACGCAGGCCGGAACTGTCGGGTCAGGAGCGAACAGTAGCGGTCAGCGATGACCTCGGCAACACACCTGTGGCGCGAACTGCGCGTTTCCCCGGGAAAAGTGGACTTGCCGGGCCTATGCCCGCTCCACTTGGTCAGCGAACGCCGCGAGTTCTCTGCTCCGCTCTCGTGCCAGGCGCGCCAGCACCCCCTGCCACCCAGCAGGTGGATTTCGATAACTGGGCGAATCCGGGTCCATCCGTGCCTGCCGGATCGTCTGGATCGACACCCCGGCGGCTTCGGCGATCTCCACGTGGGTGATGCAGCCGGCGACCCGGTCCGTAGCCGTTTTGAAGTCCATACTTGTCGATGTTAGAGTTGACAAAAGGCGTTTTGTCTATTATAATATAGACAGCAGGGCAAGAAGCAAGGCTGCCGGTATCCCCGCCAAGAGATGATCCGACAGCCTTACCACAGACGACCCGAAGGCCGCCCGCTCACCAAGAGTAGCCCTGCCGCGCGCCGAGGGTCAAGCCCACTGGAGGTGCACGATGGCCAAGACGCAGCCAGGATACGCGATCGAGAAGTACGGGCGCAACTGGATGGTGATCGACCCCGCAGGCCAACTGGTGTGCATCACCGTGTACAAGAAGGGGGCGCTGGAGGTGGTGCGGCGATTGGCGGCTCAGCGGACGTGATCAGGGCAGGCTCACATGGAATAGCGGGGAGCACCGGCCGGTGCTCCCCGCGTTCTCATCTGTCCAGCATGCGATTGGTTGCCAACAAGACTGTTGCCAACGCGCGTGTTGGGAACGCGGCGAGAGTGGGGACGATCAATCCGCCGCGACCGCCTCCGCCTCAGCCTCTGCTGTGGCGGGATCGACCGGCAGGTACACCTCGCCGCCGCGCTGGCGGAACTCGGCGGACATGCCGCCATTCCCGCCTCGATCTCCTTCTGCTTGGCCGCGTAGTCGCGCACGTCCTGCGTGATCTTCATGCTGCAGAACTTGGGGCCGCACATGCTGCAGAAGTGCGCGATCTTGGCGCCCTCGGCCGGCAGCGTCTCGTCGTGGTACGCCAGGGCGGTCACCGGGTCCAGCGACAGGTTGAACTGGTCGCGCCAGCGGGGACTTGCTTCATGGCGAGGTCTACGCCTACCTGTTCTTCTTCGCGCGAACAAACAACACAGCTTGTTACCGCAAGGTAAACTATGCGCTCGGAGACGCCGCTCGAAGGCGAACTGATCCTGTACCAGACCCAGGACGGCCGCACCCGTGTGGAGTGCCGCTTCCAAGACGAGACACTCTGGCTGAGCCAGGCGCTGATGGCGGAGCTGTTCCAGACCACCCCTCAGAACATCACGCAGCACCTCAAGGCTCTCTACGAGGAGGGTGAGATCAGCGAAGCGGCAACCTGTAAGGATTACTTACAAGTTCGACAGGAAGGAACAAGGCAGGTGCGGAGGAGCGTCAGGTACTACAATCTCGACGCAATCCTGGCTGTCGGCTACCGCGTGCGTTCGCTGCGGGGGATGCAGTTCCGCCAATGGGCTACGGAGCGGCTTCGCGAGTACCTGGTGAAGGGCTTCACCATGGACGACGAGCGGCTGCGCAACCCGCCTGTGGAAGGTTCCGGAGTACCGGACTACTTCGACGAGTTGCTGGAGCGCATCCGCGACATCCGCGCAAGCGAGCGGCGGATGTACTTGCGTGTGCGCGACATCTTCGCTCTCGCGGCCGACTACCAGCCGGCGCGGGAAGACGTGCGGATCTTCTTCCAGACCATCCAGAACAAGCTGCACTTTGCCGCTACCGGCCGTACAGCAGCCGAAATCATTGTTGAACGCGCCGACCACGCGCGTCCCAACATGGGGCTGACTACCTGGAAGGGGGATTCCGTCCGCAAGCACGACGTCCGCGTCGCCAAGAACTACCTGAGTGAGGACGAGATTGGTGAGTTGAACCGTATCGTCACGATGTGGCTTGACTTTGCCGAAGACCAAGCTCGCCGACGCCGGCAGATCTTCCTCAAAGACTGGGAAACCAGACTGGACGATTTTCTTCGGTTCAACGAGCGCGAGGTGCTGGTTGGGCCCGGCTCCGTCAGCAGCGAGGCGGCGCTGGCACACGCCGAAGCCGAGTACGACCGCTTTGCCATACACCGACGTGAACTGGCCGAAGCGGAAGGAGAACGCGCGAACTTCGCGGCCCTGGAAGGCGCGGCGCGCCGCCTTCCTCGCCACCCCGGGAACTCCGAAGGCTGAACGAAACGGCCGACACGGGGAGCGCTAGCCGGTGCTCCCCACGTCTTTTCATCCAGTCCGGCCGCAGCGATCAATCCGCCGCGACCGTCTCCTCCGCCTCCACGCGGACGACGTCCGCCGGCAGGTACACCTCGCCGCCGCGCTCGCGGAACTCGGCGGATTTTTGCGCCATGCCGGCTTCGGCGGCGGCCTGCGCGGCGGCGTAGTCGCGCACGTCCTGGGTGATCTTCATGCTGCAGAACTTGGGGCCGCACATGCTGCAGAAGTGCGCGATCTTGGCGCCCTCGGCCGGCAGCGTCTCGTCGTGGTACGCCAGCGCGGTCACCGGGTCCAGCGACAGGTTGAACTGGTCGCGCCAGCGGAACTCGAAGCGCGCCTTGCTGAGCGCGTTGTCCCACTCCTGCGCGCGCGGGTGCCCCTTGGCCAGGTCCGCGGCGTGCGCGGCGATCTTGTAGGTGATCACCCCCGCCTTTACGTCGTCGCGGTTAGGCAGGCCCAGGTGCTCCTTGGGCGTCACGTAGCACAGCATGGCCGTGCCGTGCCACCCGATCTGCGCCGCGCCGATGGCGGACGTGATGTGGTCGTACCCCGGCGCGATGTCCGTCGTCAGCGGCCCAAGCGTGTAGAACGGCGCCTCGTCGCACCACTCCAGCTGCTTGTCCATGTTCTCCTTGATCAGGTGCATGGGCACGTGGCCGGGGCCCTCGTTCATCGTCTGCACGTCGTACTCCCAGGCAATGCGGTTCAGCTCGCCCTGGGTGCGCAGCTCCGCGAACTGCGCCTCGTCGTTGGCGTCGTAGATGGAGCCCGGCCGCAGCCCGTCGCCCAGCGAGAACGCCACGTCGTACGCCCGCATGATCTCGCAGATCTCGCGGAAGTGCGTGTACAGAAAGCTTTCCTTGTGATGCGACAGGCACCACTTGGCGATGATGGATCCGCCGCGGGACACGATCCCCGTCAGCCGGTTGGCCGTCATCGGCACGTAGCGCAGCAGCACGCCGGCGTGCACGGTGAAGTAGTCGACGCCCTGCTCCGCCTGCTCGATCAGCGTGTCGCGGTAGATCTCCCACGTCAGCTCCTCGGGCACGCCGCCCACCTTCTCCAGCGCCTGGTAGATGGGCACCGTGCCGATGGGGACGGGCGAGTTGCGGATGATCCGCTCGCGCGTCTCGTGGATGTCGCGCCCGGTGGAAAGGTCCATCACCGTGTCCGCGCCCCACCTGGTGGCCCAGGTGAGCTTCTCCACCTCCTCGGCCACGTCGGAGGTGACCGCAGAGGTTCCGATGTTCGCGTTTACCTTGACCAGAAACGCTTTGCCGATGATCATCGGCTCCAGCTCCGGATGGTTGACGTTCGCGGGAAGCACCGCACGGCCCGCCGCGATCTCGTCGCGCACCAGCTCCGGCGTGACGCCCTCACGGATGGCCACGAACTCCATC
>DASQBH010000708.1:0-6728 GCA_035635315.1 Longimicrobium sp. | reverse complement strand
GGTGCGCGTCGCCGCGAAACACGGTGGAGGCGACGCGGCGACTTCAATTCATCGCCGGCAAGGCGGCGCTTTCGGCGACGGGATCGGATGCACCCGGCGCCTTTCGCCGCTCCCCCTCGGGCGCGACGATGACCAGGGCCGGGACGGTGGCGGGCAGCGGGGCGTCGAACGAACCCAGCTCCCCCAGCAGCGCCTGCGCCGACGCCGCGATCGCGGGGGGGGCCATCCCGCTGGACACGGCACGCGAAAGGAGGACGGCGGCGAGCGGAAGTTCGCCGCCGCGAAGGAGCGATTCGCCCGTTCGCAGCAGCTGGCTCCAGGCGTCGGCCGCGGCGGCGCCGTCGGGATCCACCTCCACCGCCTCGTACAGGCACTCCACCGCCTCGCGGCGCGCACCGCCCGCCAGCGCGCTTTCGGCCGCCGCGCAGAGGGCCCGGACGCGCAGCGCGGCAATGCCGGCACGGTCGGCCGCGCTCACCGCGCTGGCGGCCGCGGCGCGCGCCAGCCGCGGCTCGCCGTCCAGCAGGTGGGCATGCCCCAGCCACACCAGGCACTCCGCCTCCTCCGCCGCGTCGTGGGCCGCCACCGCCGCCGCCAGCGACCGGCGCAGCGGCGGGCCCGCGTCGCCGGGGCGCTCCTGGCGCACCCGCGCCGCGCCCAGCCGCGCCTCCAGCCGCCGCGTCGCCTCGCCGGCACCCTCCCGGGCGCGGAGCCAGGAGAGGGCGCAGGCCAGCAGGTGCTCCGCGTCGGCCCAGGCGCCGCGGCGGCCCAGGAGGGCCAGCAGGGCGTCGGCGGCGCCGGCCAGGGCGTCGCCCCGTCCGTCGCGCGCCGCCAGCTCCCAGGCGCGTCGCAGGTCGGGGAGCTCCACCTCCAGCACCAACGCACCGCCCGGCACCCCCGCCAGCTCCCGCAGACGCGCCAGGTGGTACTCCACGTACGCGGCGCCCGCGTCGGCGCGCTCGCGGGGAAAGTCGTCCAGCTTGGCCCGGGCGTAGTCGCGCACCAGCCCGTGCAGGCGATAGCGGCCGTCGGGGGTGCGCCGCAGCAGCGCGCGCTGCTCCAGCGCGTCCAGCTCCGCCACCCCCGCCGCGGCCACGCGGCGAGCGGCCTCTTCGCCGAACGGCGCGCGAAAGACGGAGGCGCGCCGCAGGGCGGCGCGAAGCTGCGCCGGGAGCAGCCGCCACGCCACGTCCAGCACCGCGCGCGCGACACGGCGCTCCGGTGCCTCGGCGGGAAGGTAGGCCTTGAGGTCGTCCAGCGCGCCCTGCACCTCGGTTGCCAGCTCGCGGCAGGAAAGCACGGCGCTCTGCGCGGCCGCGATCTCCACCGCCAACGGCAGGCCGTAGAGCGCGTACACCAGCCGCCCCACGTGCGGCAGGTCGTCGCTCCCCGGCGCCGCGCCCACGGCGGCGGCGCGCAGGGCGAACAGCCGCACGGCGTCGTACTCCATCAGCCGCTCCGGCTCGGGGGTGCGCGGCGCGGCCAGCCCCTCCACCGCGATCCCCCACTCCGCCGCCAGCTGCAGCCGCTGCCGCGCCGTTACCAGCAGCCGCACGTCGGGAGCGCCGTCCAGAATGCGCTGCAGGAGCGGCGCGCACGGCGCGGGCTCCTGCATCCCGTCGATCACCAGCAGCGTGCGCAGCGGGCGCAGGGCGATCACCAGGCGCGCGTCCAGCTCCGGACCCCCGCCGGGCTGCGCGTCGAGCGCCACGGCCAGGGCGGTGGAAAGTGCGCGGGGCTCCGCCGCCTCGTCCGCCCGCACCCACACCACGCCGTCGGCAAAGCGCTCGGCCGCCTCCTGCGCCGCCTCCAGCGCCAGCCGCGTCTTGCCCGCCCCCCGCGCCCCGAAGAGCGTCACCAGCCGGGCCGCGCGCAGGGTGCGAAGCACCTCGCGGAGCGCCTCGTCGCGGTCCACCAGCGGGTCGGGCGCGCCGGGGGCGTTGCGAAGGAGCGGCGGCGCCGGGACGGCTCGCCCGGCCACGTCGCGAAAGTCGTCCTGCACCGACCACGCACCGTCCGCCCGCGGCGTTACGGCACCGCGCCGCGCCAGGTGCAGCAGCAGGTCGTGCACGCCTCCGGGAAGCCCGCCCGACTCGGCGTGCAGCCAGTCCACCAGGTCCTCGCCCGCCTCCGCCCGCAGCGCGGCGCGCAGCCACACGCGCACCCCCTCGCGCGACAGCGGGTGCAGCTGCACGGTCCTGCGCAGGGGGACGTCCGGCGGGCCGGGGTCCGGCTCGCCGGTGCCGGCCGTGTGCACCAGGGCCACGCACGGAGCGCGGCGCGGCCCCGCGGCCAGGGCGCGGAGCACGTCCAGGCTGGCCCGGTCCACGTCGGCCATGTCGTCCAGCGTCACCACCAGCGCCAGCCCGCGCCCCGGCGCGGCGGCGCGGCGCAGGAAGGCGGCGGCGCCCTCGGGGCTCCCCGGGCGCAGCGCCGCGGCGTCCACGTGGGCGCACGCCGCCCGCAGCGCCCCCATCGGCTCGCCCCGGGTGTCCGGGCGGCCGCGGACGCTCACCACCCGGTGGCCGCGCAGGGTGGCCAGGTGCTCCACCTCGCGCAGCAGGCGGGTGCGGCCGGAGCCGTGCGCGCCGGACAGGTGCAGCACCCCACGCCGCGCCCGCACCAGCTCGTCCAGAAAGGCGTTGACGCGCTCCACCGCGTCGGCGCGCTCCACCGGCCGGCCCACCTGGGACAGCGCGTCGGAAAGGCGCTGCGGGGTGTCCTGGTCCATCACGCGGCCGCCCCCGCGCTTGGCCTGGAACATCCGCGCGTCCGCCCGGTCAAAGAGCGCCGCGGCGGTGGTGCCGTCTTCGGGAAACGCGGACACGCCCACCGAGGCGCTGAGGGTGAGCGGAGGGTTGCCCGCAAAGGGGGTGGCGGAGATCTCGTCGGCCAGGCGGCGGGCCAGCGCGGCGGCCTGCTCGCGGGTGGCGCGGGGGAGAAAAAGGACGAACTCGTCGCCGCCGTAGCGAAACAGCACGTCCGAGGCGCGCGCGGCGGACTGCACCCGGGCGGCCAGCTCGGCCAGCACGGCGTCGCCGCGGCTGTGGCCGAAGGCGTCGTTCACGCTCTTGAAGTTGTCCAGGTCCAGCAGCAGCAGCGAGAACTCCTCGCCGTAACGCAGCCCGCGCTGCACCTCTTCTTCCAGGCGCTCGTTCAGCGCGGTGCGCGCATAGGCTCCGGTCACGGTGTCGCGGTTCATCGCCGGGTGCCGGGCCAGGGGTGAAAGGGGCCGCGGCGGCGCGCCGCGCGGACACCTTTCCGACCGTCAACTCCGGGACCGCGGGACGCCGGCGTCCGCATCCGTTCAAGTGGTGGAGACGACGCCAGTTAGATCGGCGACGCGCCGTCCGCGCTCCGCCACACTGTCGCGCCCGCTCCACAGGACGTTCACGCGCGCCGCAGGATCGGAGATGATCGGCCCGCGTGCCGCGCCCTTCCGCCGTGACGCAGGCGGATGTTCCAGATCGCGTATCAGGTTCGGATGACCGCTGAGGCAGGCGCCGCGCGTGGCCGTCTTGCTCGCACGAACGCCCGTGCGCCCGACCGGGGGATCCTTGTCGGGGAACGGGTGGCGTCTCGCGCGGAATCCAGGAGCCGACAGGACCGGGCGCCCATCGTAAAGATCCTTCTGTCGGCGCACGGAAATCGTGCGTCTGGACAGTCCAGCGTGCGCGCCTTCCTCAAAGGGTGTTGCTGAACCTCTGGACTTCCCGACACGAGCGTTGGCTTCCTGAGGGAGGCGCCGCTCCGCAACCTGCGGGTACGAAAAGCTCTGGCGCCGACCGAAGGACCTCGCCGGCAGAACTGTGGAGCTGGCTTCCATTCCCGGGAGCCAGCCCGCGCGAGGGGGCAGACGAGGTCCTTCGGTCGCGCGCAACTGGCTGTGCAGGTTCAGGTTCCACGCGGCGCGCTCCCCCAGGAAGCCAACTTCGAACGGATGGTTCAGCAACACCCTCTCAGGATGACACCGGTAGCCGAAACCGGTATCCGAAAATCCTCTCCGGACTGCTCCGCGAGGCACTGGACTCCAATCCGCGATGGACCTGGAAGAATCGGGGGTGGACGGCCGCGGGAGGGATCAGGCGGGATCGTCCTGGACGGCGCGGCGCAGGAGGTCGGGCCAGGCGGCATCGAGGTCGGGAACGCCCAGCGCGCGCTCGTCCAGGCCGTTGCCCCGCAGCGCGTGCCGCACGATCACCCCGCCGCGAAAGTGCGGATGCCGCGGCCACCCGTCCGGATCCTCCTCCATCATCTCCCGGTACGCGCGCCGCGCCTCCGCGGGGAGCCACTCGCGCAGAAAGGCCACCGCTTCCCGGCGCACCGCCCGTCCGCGGGGAGAATCGAACGGGTCGTGGCAAGGCACGGTGCGCTCGGGTGATGGATGGAAGACGTGCGCCGGGTGACCCGCAACGATGCGTGCCGCGCGCCCCCCCGGGCAAGGGGCGCGCGGCACGCGGGTACGGCGGAGGACGGCTCTACCTAGAAGAGGCGGCTGATGCCGACCACGGCCAGCACGGCCGCGGGAAGGGCGGCGGCCACCCGCAGGGCCGCGGAGGTGCGGCTTCCCGGGTCCTGGGGGATGAAGATCTCGTCGCCCGAGCGCAGGCTCATCTGGTCCAGCGTAAGTCCGTGCTGCACCGCATCCTGCAGGCCGCGCCCGGCCCAGATGCGCGCCCCGCCCCGGCTGATGCGCGCCGCGGCCAGGCGCCCGGTGGGGAGCGGCCCTCCCGCGGCCATGATGGCGTCCGACACCATCGACTCCGCCGGCACCGCGTAAAAGCCGGGGGTGCGCACCTGTCCCAGCACGGCCACGCGCATCATGGCGCGGGCGCGGACCACGGGGTGACGCAGGTAGCGGCCCACGTGCGCGCGCAGCCGGTCCTCCAGCTCCGTACGCAGCACTCCCTGCAGCGACACGGGATCCATCCCCGGCAGCACCAGCTCGCGCCGGGGCGTGACCACGAAGCTGGCCGTGAGCGGCTGCTCGCCCTCCACCTCCAGCGCCACCTGGTCGCCCGGCTGCAGATCGCCCTCACGCAGGCGGGCGCGGATCAGCTCCGCCTCGCCGGCGGCCTGGGTGCGCGCCTCGTCGGAAAGGCCGGGAGCGCGCGCCGCCTGGTCCGAGCGCGCCAGCAGCTGCTCCAGCTCGGCGCGGGTGGCCTCGCGGCGGGGGCCCTCCGTCCCGGGCTGGGCGGCGGCGGGGAGGGTGGCCAGCGCAAGGGCGGCGGCCAGGGCCAGGGTTCGGAGGACGGAGCTGCGCATCGGTCTGCCTGGGTGAGGGCTTGTGGACAGGGAGGGTTGCTACCGGGCGCTAGGCGGCGCGCGGCGCGGCGTCGCACAGCAGCGGACCGGCGCTCCCCAGCCCCGCGCGCTCCAGCCGCCGCAGGGTGGCGGCCAGCGACTCCGGCCGGCCGGGGGCGGGGGCGCCGCAGCGCTCGCACACCAGGGCGCGCAGCGCGGGGGCCCAGACGGCGGGGTACAGGAGGCCGCGGGGATAGCGCCGCAGTTCGGGGCGAAGGGACCGGCAGGGGGTGCAGAGCATGGAACGGCCTTCCGGGATGATGGACAGCGACCGGCGCATGGAGAAAGTTCGGTGCCGCGCCAACCGCGCCGCGCGGGGCCGCGCCGACGGCGATTTCCTGTTGCACACCCGCCACATGCGAGGCCCGCCGCCGCCGCCGGGGTGATGCCCGGCCGCCACTCTGCCGGCGTCCCCATCGGCGCGGCGCCAGCAACGCGCCCGCAATCGGGCCGCGTGGCGCCCCTGCACGCCGCTTGCTCGTCGGAAGGCCGCATCCGCCCCTTCGTCCTTCCATCAGCCGTGTTGCCGCAGTGACCATCGATCCCGAGATCCGTGACGTCGTCCGCGTCGCTCGCCCGGAGGCGGCGGTGCCCCGCCCCGCGCTGGTGCTGGTGGCCGACGACCAGGAGTGGTCGGCGCGCGCGTTCGAAAGCGTGCTGGGCCCCGGCGGCTTTGCCGTGCTGCGCTGCGCCTCTGCCCGCCAGGTGCTGGAGCAGGTGCGCTTCGTGGTTCCCGACCTGCTGCTGGTGAAGAACGAGCTGGCCGACGGCGGCGGCGCCGCGCTGCTGGAGGCGCTGCGGGACGAAGGGCGCCTCCCGGCCAGCACGCCCATCTTCGTCACCTCGGGCGCCCCGCTCACCCGCGCCGACCGCCTGGCCGTCCTGCGCGCGGGCGCGTGGGACGTGATCCACCTGCCGCTGGACGCGGAGGAGCTGGTGGTGCGGCTGGGGACGATGGCGCGCGCCAGGTTCGAGGCGGACCTCGCCCGGCGCGAAAGCCTGCTGGACCCCGAGACGGGGCTGTACAGCGTGCACGGGCTGCTGCGCCGGGTGCGCGAGCTGGGGCACCAGGCGCTGCGCCATCCCGCCCCCCTCGCCTGCGCCGTGCTGGCGCCAGAGCCCGCCTGGAGCGGCGGGGGCGCGGCCGAGCCGGGCGAGGCGCAGATCGCGCGGGTGGCGGCGCTGGTGGCGCGGGCGGCGCGCCGGTCCGACGTCGTGGGCCGGGTAAGCCGCACGGAGTTCGCCGTCCTGGCCCCCGGCACCGACACCTCGGCGGTTCTGCTGCTGGCGCGCCGCCTGGCCGACGCCGCCACGGCCGAGCCGGTGGCGGAGGGCGCCCCCGCCCTGCGCGTGCGCATCGGCTGCTGCGCGGCCGACGACTTCGGCGTGGTGGGAATGGACCCCGTGGAGCTGCTGGTGCGTGC
>DASQBH010000707.1:0-2049 GCA_035635315.1 Longimicrobium sp. | reverse complement strand
GGGGGTCTCACCCAGGAGATGGAGGATGATGGAGATGTCGTGCGGGGCCAGGTCCCACAGCGCGTTCACGTCGCTGCGGATGGGGCCCAGGTTGCGGCGCGCCGCGGTGATGCAGCACAGGTCGCCCAGCTCGCCCGTCTGCACGTACTCGCGCAGCTTGGCCACGGCGGCCGTGTACAGGAAGATGTGGCCGCACATCAGCGTGAGCCCGCGCGCCTCGGCCAGCGCGATCAGCTCCTCGCACTGCGCCACCGTGCTGGCCAGCGGCTTCTCCACGAACACGTGCAGCCCGGCTTGGAGCGCGCGCCGCGCCAGCCCGTGGTGCGTGGCCGTGGGGGTGGCGATCACCACCGCGTCTACCCGGCCGCCGGTGAACACCTCTTCGGCGTCGTCCGTGGCGCGCACGTGAGGGAAGCGGGCGCCCACCTGCATGAGCCGCGTGGCGTCGCGGTCGCAGATCATCGTCACTTCCGCGTCCGGCAGTCCGTCGAAGGCCCGGACCAGGTTGGGGCCCCAGTAGCCCAGTCCGATGATGGCGATGCGTGTCATGGTCTTGTCTCGCTGCATTGTCGTGGAGGACGTCTGCCGTCCGTCTGCTGCGCCTTCCCTCAAAGCAACCGCGGGACCACATCGAGCCAATCCGCTAACTTGTTCTACCACAAACACATAGCAGCGGAACACACGCAAGGCGGCCGCGTTCTGCTGCAACACCGCGTTGCAGTCTCTGTAATGCTCCACTGTGCACAGAGATCGCGACTCGCTGCAGCGGGGGACCGACTGCATGCTCATCGCGGGCGCCTTGGGAGCGCTCAAAGAGCGATCACGGTGGCGGTGAATCCGACAAAGTGAGGAGCCGCCACGATCCACAGAACTGGACAGGCGAGGGATGGCGTGCACGCAGGTGGCGCATTCGGTCTGCGTTGACGAATGCTGGGTTTTTGCTTAGCCTTCGCACACGGTTTATTCGCGGAAGGGCGGAAAAACGTACACCTGTGTGGGGAGGGGAGGAGGCGATGGTTTCTGCCGACGACGTCGCGGCGTACATCCTGGAGCGGCACAGCTTGCCCGCAGTGTGAGCACGCTTCCCGACCGGCCGCGCGAGCGAAGGTATCTGTCAGGCCTGCAGGCTCGCCCAGCCCCGCTCGCGACGCGATTCCGGGAGTCGACCGGCCGCTTCATCCTGGCGCTCGGAGATTCTCTCGCCGGAGAGGTGATCGAGAAGGGCATACCTGGTGTGGTTGGTATTATCGGAATCGTTCAGGCATTCGGGCTCATTGAGCACTGGAGCTGGGGCATCGCCGCGGCGGGCCTGCTGGGGCTCGAGTTGATCGTAGTGCGCTTTCGCCGGGGCTCGGCATTACGCGCTCTGCTGGAGAGCTTCAGCACGGCAACCGGCGAGTATGCGGGGCAGCTCGACACAATTCTCGTGCGGCTCAGCCGCAGTTCCGATCGCGCGTTTTCGGAGAACGCATGCAAGACGCTCTGCACGGGCCTGTTGAGCCGGCTACGGGATTTCGCGGCGATCGCGTTCGGTGGTGAGGGCGAGGGCAAGCTGCGCGCGACCCTTGCGGTCCCACTTCAAAACGCACAAGGTAACGTGACCGCGGTTCGGGTCTGGGCCTATGACCGCCCCTACCCTGAACGACGCTGGACCTTGCTCCCGCTCGGCCTTGTTGGCGCCCCGCGTGCCGTTGAGCTCGGAAGAATCGAGATCATTCCCGACATCCGCCTCGTTACGGGTATCAACAACGCGGAGCAGCGCCCGTATCGAAGTGTAGTATCCATCCCGGTGAAGGCGGGTGGGCCCGAGGGCGCCACTCTTGCCGTGGTCAGCCTGGACAGCAACGTGCCGAATTTCTTTCACCGGGAGAGCGTGGTACAGAAGCTGGTCCCCATGGCACTCCCTCTGGTGAACACGATTGCGCTGGTTCTGGCGTTACGCAGACCCGGAGAACCCTATGAGTTCGATCAGTAAGTCCAGAGCGCGCATCCGCCGAGACGGAATCGCGAAGCACGAGCAGGAGCGCATCGTTGTCCAGCACGATGGCG
>DASQBH010000706.1:0-2225 GCA_035635315.1 Longimicrobium sp. | reverse complement strand
CCCGTGGCGGCGCGAGGATCGCCTCCGCGCGCCAGATGGATCGACCACACCCGCGGAAACGCACCACAGGATTTCGCGACGTTTATACCCTCTCCCGCGCTGTTTGCGGGAGAGGGTGCGAGCCTAGGCGAGCGGGTGAGGGCCCGTCATGGTGCACTCGACATTGCACCGGCCGCATCCCATTCCGCCGAGCTACTCCCCCTGGCTGGCTTCGCGCAGGGCCCGGAGCTTGTCCAGGCCGGCGCCGGCGTTCAGGGCCGCTTCGGCCTTGCGCACGCCGTCCGCCAGCGTCTTGGCCTGGCCGGCGACCCAGACGGCGGCGCCGGCGTTCAGGATCGTCGCGGCGCGGGCGGATCCGCCCACCTCGCCCTTGAGCACGCCCACCACCTTGCGGGCGTTGTCGTCGCGCTCGCCGCCTTCCAGGCCGGCGGCGTCGAAGCGCTCCCACCCCAGCTCTTCGGCGGGGTCGAAGGTGCGGCGGACGATCTTGCCGCCATCCACCTCCAGCACCTCCGTGGTCCCCAGTGGGCTCAGCTCGTCGATCCCCGGCTCGCCGTGGACGACCAGCGCGCGGTCGTGGCCCAGCTCCAGCAAGGCGCCGGCGATCAGCTCCAGCAATCCCGCATCGTTCACCCCCACCACCTGGCGGCGGGCGCGGGCGGGGTTGGTGAGCGGGCCCAGCACGTTCATCAGCGTGGGCATGGCCAGCTCGCGGCGGATGGGGCCGATGTGGCGCATGGCCGGGTGGTGCAGCGGCGCGAACATGAAGACGATGCCGCACTCCTCCAGCACCCGCGCCTCGCGCTCGGGGTCCAGCTCCAGCCGCACGCCCAGCGCCTCAAGCACGTCCGCGCTGCCGCACCGCGAGGTAAAGCTGCGGTTGCCGTGCTTCGCCACCCGCACCCCGGCCCCGGCGGCGACCAGCGCGGCGGCGGTGGAGATGTTGAAGGTGGTGAGCGTGCCGCCGCCGGTGCCGCAGGTGTCCACCAGTCCTTCCGCCTCCGTGGGGACGGGGACCATCGCCTTGCGCAGCGCGCGCACGCCGCCCGCCACCTCCTGCGAGGTGGCGCCGCGGACGCGGATGGCGACCAGCAGCCCCGCCATCTGCACGGGCGAGGCGCGCCCCTCCATGACCTCGGTAAAGGCGCGCTCGGCTTCTTCGGCGGTCAGGGGGCGCGAGGCGGCGCGGCGCAGCAGCTCGGTGAGGTCCGCGTCGGGCGCGGCCGGGACGGCGTCGGTCATGGGGCCAGGAGGCTCAGGACGGGCGCGCGGCGAACAGCCGCTCGGAAAGCCCGGCGTGGTCCGCCAGCAGCG
Organism: Longimicrobium sp.; assembly: GCA_035635315.1. Classification (GTDB taxonomy): domain Bacteria; phylum Gemmatimonadota; class Gemmatimonadetes; order Longimicrobiales; family Longimicrobiaceae; genus Longimicrobium. The sequence continues at coordinate 911 of DASQBH010000706.1, read as the reverse complement.
CCACGCACAGCGACACCAGGCGCAGCTGCTCCACCTCGGTGTCGTCCACGGTGCCGGCGCGGAAGTTGGTGAGGTTCATCACGCCCAGCAGCCGCCCGCGCGATACCAGCGGCAGCGAGACAAAGGCGTCGGAGGTGTACCAGTCGTCGCCCATCAGTGCGCCGCCGCTCTTGTCCTCCGGGTCACGGACCACCACGGGCATCCGCGTCCGCGCCACCTCGCCGCTGATGCCGCTTCCCAGGGAGATGCGCACCTCTCCCGCGTCCAGCGCGGGGGGCAGGCCCACGGCGGCGCCCAGGCGCATCTCGCGCTCGGAGGAGGATTCGTCCACCAGCAGCAGCGAGCAGCGCCCGCCGCCGAACGCCTCGGCCACGGTGCGGACGATCTCCACCGCCAGCTCCGTGGGCTCCAGGTCGCCCGCGGCGCTGCGGTCCAGCAGCTTGCGGAGCAGAAAGAGGACGCGCGTCTGGCGCTGGTGCTTGGCGGTGCGCCGGTCCAGCTCCACGTGCGCGTCCATCAGCAGCTCCGTGGCGCCGCCGGCGGCGCGCTCCAGCGCCTCGATGCGGGCGCGGTTGCGCTCCATCTCACCCCGCGCCTCGGCCACGGCGCGCTCGCTCTCCTTCAGCCGCTCGACGACGGACTCGGTGAGCCCGGTCCCCTGCCCCATCGGCAGCACGGGGCCGGCGGCGTCAAGCGCAATGGCGCGGGCCAGGGCCATCTCCAGCACGTCGCCGGCGGCGGGCACGGGCCCCTCGCCCTTGCGGCTGAGGGAAAAGCGGCGCGGCTCGGCGACGACCAGCACGCCCATGAGCGCGCCGTCGTGGGCGATGGCGCGCACGCGGATCCAGTGCTTTTCGGGCTCGATGCCGGGGAGCAGGTCGCGCAGCACCCACACGGGGGCGGACTCGGCC
>DASQBH010000705.1:0-2316 GCA_035635315.1 Longimicrobium sp. | reverse complement strand
GCGGGCCGGAGGGAGGCGTGTTCGCACAGTTCGAGCACCAGATCCGGCAGCTTTCGGCAGGCCGCCCGTAGCCCGGCGAGTCGGCCCCGTGCTCCCGAACGAGACGCGGCCCGGACGGGAAATCTCCCCGCCCGGGCCGCGCTGCATCATCCGCCGCCGCCGCCGTCAGGCCGCCGCGCTCTCGCCGGGGATCAGCGGGGCGGTGAGGGCTTCGTCCAGCCAGGACGGGCGCGTCATCCCCGCCTCGTCCATGATCTCCACCGCCTCGTCGCCCTCCACCGTCTCGCGCTCCAGCAGCGCCACCGCCAAGGCCGCCAGCGCCTCGCGGTTCTCGGCGATCACCTCGCGGGTGCGGGCGTACAGGCGGGCCAGGATCCCCTGTACCTCGCGGTCCATCCGCGCATGCGCCTCGGGGCTCAGGCTCCCCATCTCGCCGTCGTGGATCAGCAGCCCCGTGTCGTGCCCCATCCCCAGCTGGTACACCATCTTGCGGGCGATGCCGTTCACCTGCTGCAGGTCGCTCTGCGCGCCGCTGGTGATGGCGCCGGGTCCAAAGACCAGCTCCTCGGCCGCGCGCCCCGCCAGCCCCTTCATGATCAGCGCCTCCAGGTAGCTGCGCCGGTACAGGTAGCGGTCGTCGCTGGGGGAGAAGTAGGCGACGCCCATCGCCTGCCCGCGGGGCTGGATGGTCACCTTGTGCAGCCCGTCCTCGGGCGCGCAGAGCACGCCCACCAGCGCGTGCCCCGCCTCGTGGTACGCCACCGTGGTGCGCTCCGTGTCCAGCGCGCGAAAGCCCTGGCGCTCCTTGCCCAGCAGCATGCGGTCGCGGGCGGCGTCCAGGTGCTCCCAGCGCACGGCCGCCTCGCCCGTGCGGGCGGCGTTGATGGCCGCCTCGTTTAGCAGGTTGGCCAGCTCCGCCCCCGTGCTCCCGGGCGTGAGCCGCGCCAGGCGGCCCAGGTCCACCTCCTCGTGCAGCGGAATGCCGCGGCGCCCCACGTGCAGGCGCAGGATCTCCTCGCGCCCGCGGGACGTGGGCGGCGACACGTTCACCGTGCGGTCAAAGCGGCCGGGGCGCCGCAGCGCCTCATCCAGGTCGTCCGGGCGGTTGGTGGCGGCGATGACGACCACGCCGTCCAGCGGGTCGAAGCCGTCCATCTCCACCAGCAGCTGGTTGAGCGTGCGGTCGTCCTCGTTGTGCGATCGGTTGCGCCCGCGCTTGCCGCCCAGCGCGTCGATCTCGTCGATGAAGATCACGCCGCCCTTCTTGCGCGCGCGCTTGAACAGCGTCTTGAGCCGGTGCGCGCCCATGCCGACCAGGAAGCCGGTGACCTCGGAGCCGGAGATGGAGAAGAACGGAACCCCCGCCTCGCCCGCCACGGCGCGCGCCAGCAGCGTCTTTCCCGTCCCCGGCGGGCCGACCAGGAGCGCGCCCTTGGGGATGCGGGCGCCCAGCGCGGCAAAGCGCTCCGGCGCGCGAAGGAAGTCCACCATCTCGCGCAGCTCCTCGGCCGCGCCCTGCGTGCCCGCCACGTCCTGAAAGGTGATGTCGCTGGCGCCGGTGCCGCCCAGCTCCGTCTCGCCGTTGCCGTTGCGCACGTGGCGGATGAGGACGTACCCCACGCCGATGAGCAGCGCCAGCTGGATGAGCAGGCTCAGCACCGCGCGCGGCGTGGTGCGCCCGGGCGCGTTCTCCAGCGTCAGCGTGACGCCCGCGGCTTCCGCCCGCGCGGCCAGGCCGTCGATCTCCTTGAGCGGATACGAGACGACGAAGTCCGGGTCCGCCCCGTTCGCGTCGCCCGCGGTGCCGGCCCACTCGCCCAGCACCACGTCGCCGGGACGGACCAGCAGCGACTCCACCCGCCCCTGGCGGACGGCGGAAAGCAGCTCGCTGTAGGCGATGCGGGGCGTCTGCGGCCCGCGCGCGGCGACCCACGCCCACACGCCCGCCGCGATGGCCAGCGCCACCAGCGCGCCGATGCCGATCCGCACGGCGCGCGAGGTGAGCAGGCCGTCCAGCTGGCGGTCGGGAAGGGGCTTGCCCGTGGCGATGCCGCTGGTGGGCGCGGCGGGTTCCCTGGGCGGCGGAGCGGGACGGTCGGAGAGTGGAAGTGACATGTGGGACTGCGAAAACGAGAGAAGCGCCGGCCCGGGGCTGTGCCCGGCGGCGGGATTTCGTGTGATGGCGCCCGAACTGCCGGACGGAGTACGCTGCGCACGCGCACAAGTTCCGACGTGGCAGCGGGTTGGAAGATAACGGCGCGGGGGGCGCGGCGGGAGTGGGGGCAGGGTGTGACGAGCCAGGATGGGTGCGGGATG
>DASQBH010000704.1:0-2356 GCA_035635315.1 Longimicrobium sp. | reverse complement strand
GAGGAAGTCCTTCAGGTCCGCGAGCCGCGGCCGTGTGTGCTCCCGCCGGATGGCGTGGCGCTGGTCCGGGCCGCGGCGGTTGATCTCGGCCTCGATCTGGAACAGCGCGGCGATCCGCTCCAGGGCATCCTGGGCGAGCGCCGAGCCGGTGTTGGCGTGCACGTCGAACAGCTTCCTGCGGCTATGCGCCCAGCACGCGACCTCGACCAGCGGCGCCGTGCCGCTCGCGTCGGGTTCATAGAGGCCGTTGAAGCCGGCATAGCCGTCGGCGTGCAGGAAGCCGCGACAGCCGGCGAGCAGAGCCCGCGCATGCTCGCCCTTGCGGTTCGGCGAGTAGAGGTAGCTAACCGCCGGCGGGGCCGGCCCGCCCCACGGCCGCTCGTCCCGGACCAGCACCCACAATCGCCCGGTCTTGGTCTTGCCGCGTCCCGGGTCCAGCACCGGCACCGGGGTGTCGTCGGCGTGGAGCGCGGCGCCGGCACGGACGTGGCGGGTGATCGCCGCGGCCAGAGGTTCGAGCAGGAACGCCGCCTGGCCGACCCAATCCGCCAAAGTCGAGCGCTCGAGCTCGACGCCGCCCCGGCCATAGATCACGCTCTGGCGGTGGAGCGGAACATGGTCGCAATATTTGGCCACCAGGACGTGCGCGAGCAGGCTCGGCCCCGGCCGGCCGCGCTCGATCGGCAGCGACGGGGCCGGCACCTGGGTGATCGTCTCGCACGCCCGGCAGCTCATCCTCGGCCGGACGTGCACCACCACCTTGAAGTGCGACGGCACGTATTCGAGCACCTCGCGCTCGTCCTCACCGAGGCAGGTCAGGCGGGTACTGCCGCATGCCGGGCAGGCGCAGGCCGGCGCATGGACCACCCGTTCCCGCGGCAGATGGCCCGGCAAGGGCTGGCGCCCGCGACGGCGCGGCGCGTCCGTCTGCGCGGAGCGCCGATCCGGCGCAGGCGAGCCGGCGGTCGCACGGGCCTGCTCTGCGGCCGCCGCTGCCTCGAGATCGCCGATCAGCAACTCGAGCTGGTCGATCTTCTCCGACGAGCGGCCGAAGCGGGCGCGCTTCATCAGCGCGAGCGTCGCGCGCAGCTTCTCGATGTGCAGCGTCTTGGCGTGGAGTTCGCGGTCCTTCAGCGCAAGCTCATCCTGCAACGAGACCACAAGGGCGCGCAGAGCTTCCGGGTCCGATGGCAGGGGAGTGGTTGCCGATGGCATGACCTTCTCTACCAGGAGGCAATCCACCTGGCGACCCAAAGATCACCGGTTCAGACGTCGTCACACCGCCGTCGGGCGCGCCGGCAATGGCGGCGCCACCGTCCGCCGCCAGTCGATCGCCTCGAGCAGCAGCGCGAGCTGGGCCGGCGTCAGGATCAGGCCGCCATCCACGATCGGCGGCCACACGAACCGGCCGCGCTCCAGCCGCTTCGCGAACAGGCACAGCCCCGACCCGTCCCAGTACAAAATCTTCAAGTAGTCACCGCGTTTGCTGCGAAAGCAGAACAGGTGGCCCGAGAACGGATCCTGGACGAGCACCGAGGCCACCTTGGCCGCAAGACCGTCGAAGCCGTAGCGCATGCTGACCGGCCGGCATGCGAGATGAACTTTGGTGCCGGGGGCGACCTGGATCATCGGCAACGCTTGAGCGCGCTCAGCACCCGCGCCAGCGCCCGACCGTCGACAAAGGCATCGACCCGGATGCAGGCGCCGTCGGGCAGGTCGATCTCGATCACGCCGGCGCGGCTCTCCAGCCCGGACGCTCCTCGCGGTTCACCCGATCCATTCTGCCGGTGGCCGTCTGCAACGCCGGGCATCCTGGCGAGCAGCGCCGGCCCGCCGTCGTCCGTCCGACCGACCACGCCGATCGGCACGAACTCGGGCCCCAGCAGCAATGGCCGATCGGGCTCGCCGGCCTCCTCGAGGCGCTTCCACTTGAACAGCAGGTTGGCGTTGATGTCGTGCCGCCTCGCCACCACCGAGACCGAAGCGCCCGGCGCCCGCGTCTCCTCGACGATCCGCCGCTTATCCTCGGCCGTCCAGCGGCGCCGACCCGAACGACCCATACCTCACGGTCCTGCTTCGACCTTGGTGTCCACCAAGGAAATTGGTGGACACCATCACCCCAAGGCCGCCGTCTCGAACAGGCCCCCGAAACCGGACGCTTACGATCAGCCCGAGCAGGACGCAGACCATCAGGCTGGTGATGGCGACGACGTCGTAGCGCCAGCGGTCCCACGCGAACACCACGAGAGTGCCCGCCAGCACAGTCAGGATCGCGGCCTGTTCCCACGTCATCAAAGCTCGCCGACATCGACTTGCCGCTTGGCCATGCGCCGCCAGGGAATCGAAAAGCTACATG
>DASQBH010000703.1:0-2335 GCA_035635315.1 Longimicrobium sp. | reverse complement strand
GGACGCCGGCTGTGGACGGTGCTCGACAGCGTCCGTCCGAAGAACCTGATCCTGGACCTGCGCCACAACAACGGCGGAACCACGCAGCTGTACCCGGAGCTGCTGCGCACGCTGATCGCCTTCAGCCGGCCGGAGGGCAACCGGGTGTACGTGCTGATCGGCCGCCGCAGCTACTCGGCCACGGGCAACTTTGTCACCGACCTGGAGCGGCTGGTGGACCCCATCTTCGTGGGCGAAGCCAGCAGCGAGTGCTGCAACCTGTACGGCGACCCCACGGTGGTAAAGCTGCCGTACAGCGGAACGCAGGGGGAGCTGACCGCGGTAAAGTGGCAGCTTAGCTCGCCCTCCGACCGCCGGCGCGAGATCAGCCCCGAGGTGCCCGTGCAGCTTACCGCCGCCGCCTACTTCGCCGGCCAGGACCCCGTGATGGACGCCGTCTTCCGCATGATCGCCACGCGACGATCCGCGTCCCGCTGAAAAGAAAAAAGCACTCACGCAGAGCAGCAGAGGGGCAGAGAAGCAGAAACTGCACGGAACTCCTCCGCTGCTCTGCATCTCTGCTCCTCTGTGTGAGTGCTTTTCTCCTGTTTCGGCTCAGGCCTTGATATGGAACCGTGGTGGTTACAGATTGATGCCGGCAGGGATCGCCAACCACGGAACGGATCGGGGGAACGATGGACAGACGGACGCTGGGGCAGGGGCTGCAGGTGAGCGAGCAGGGGCTGGGATGCATGGGGATGAGCGAGTTCTACTCCGCCGCCGACGAGGGGGAGAGCATCGCCACCATCCACCGGGCGCTGGACCTGGGGATCGACTTCCTGGACACGGCCGACATGTACGGGCCGTTCACCAACGAAAAGCTGGTGGGCCGCGCCATCCGCGACCGCCGCGACGGCGTGGTGCTGGCCACCAAGTTCGGCAACTGGCGCGGCGAGGACGGCTCGTTCAAGGGCGTGCGCGGCGACCCGGAGTACGTGCGCCAGGCGTGCGACGCGTCGCTGCAGCGGCTGGGCGTGGACCACATCGACCTTTACTACCAGCACCGCGTGGATCCCACGGTGCCCATCGAGGACACGGTGGGCGCCATGGCGGAGCTGGTCGCCGCGGGCAAGGTGCGTCACCTGGGGCTGAGCGAGGCGGCGCCGGAGACCATCCGCCGCGCGCACGCCGTGCATCCCATCGCCGCGCTGCAGACGGAGTGGTCGCTGTGGACGCGCGACGTGGAGGAGAACGGGGTGCTGGATACCGTCCGCGAGCTGGGGATCGGCTTCGTGGCGTACAGCCCGCTGGGGCGCGGATTCCTGACCGGCCGCTTTCAGAAGTTCGAGGACCTGCCCGAAGACGACTACCGCCGCAGCAATCCCCGCTTCCAGGGCGAGAACTTCGGGAAGAACCTGGACCTGGTCCGCGAGGTGGAGGCGATGGCACGGGAGAAGGGCGTCACGCCGTCGCAGCTGGCGCTGGCGTGGGTGCTGGCACAGGGCGACGACGTGGTCCCCATCCCCGGCACCAAGCGGGTGAAGTACCTGGAGGAGAACGCCGCTGCCGGCCAGGTGCAGCTTTCGGCCGATGAGCTGCGGCGCCTGGACGAGACGTTCCCCGTGGGCGCCGCCGCGGGCACGCGCTACCCCGAGGGCGGGATGAAGGCGGTCAACCGGTAGGTTCAACTTCTCTCGGTCGATGAAGACGAGCGTGGGCGTCCGCCGGGCGCCCACGCTCGTTTTCGTCCATCGGTGCCGATCGACAGGATTCCGCGGCCCGTGGCTGCGGATCAGCCCTCCCGACGCGCGCACGCCGGGACGACGGTGCAGAATCTGGAGGGATAGCATCCCAGCTCGGCGGTGCAACGGGGGGTCACCTGCATCCCGTGCACTTCGCCGGACGTCTCGTCCGGGACGAACGAGCCGACGGCCAGGTCTTCCAGCTGCAGCTTGAGCTTCTTCATGCGATTCGCTCCGTTTCGGTGAACGCGGCGTGAACGGATGACCCTCATCAAGTTCCGCACCCCGGGAACGTCCGTTCCGCACGCGTAAGCCGTCCGTCCCGCCTGTGCCGCCGCTCGTCACGCCCGTTGCCCCCTTCACACCACCGCGCGGACGGGGAAGGGTGCGGAGAAGGAAATTGATGGGATTCGCAACCTGATCCGCCCGCCACATCCCCGCGCGGATCTCCCGGCCCATCTCTCCGAATCCAATCCATGCGACACAATCTCTCGATCCACCCCCGCGTGCGCGTGCTGGCTCTCGCCGCCGCGCTCTCCCTTGCCGCCGCCTGCGCGGATTCCGCGCCGCTTCCCTCCGCCGCCACGGCCGCGGCCGCCGCGAGCGGGGGCGGC
>DASQBH010000702.1:0-4907 GCA_035635315.1 Longimicrobium sp. | reverse complement strand
CAGGCGTGGGGCGGCAAGGACAGCCTGGAGACGCGCTGGTGGAGCCTGGTGCTGGACCGCAGGACCCACAGGGTGAACACCGTCCGCAACGGCTCCTGCGGCGACCCGCTCCGCACGCAGGACGTGCCCCGCGTGGTCTCCGCGCTGGAGGAGCTTGACCTGCTGGCGGACGAGACGATGGTCGCGGTGGATGACGGCCCATCGGTGTTTCCGCGGAGGCCGCGGAGGTAGGGGATCCGTCCGCACGCGGCGGGAATGCCGTCCCGCGCCACGGGCTAAAGCCCGCGGCTAGAAATGCCAGAAGCCCCGTCTTGCTCGTTCCTCGCAAACGGGGCTTCACCTTCTCGGGTGGGCCAGGGCCTGCGCGCTTGGCAGGTCGCAGCACAGGAAAAATCCCCGCAACGATCCGAAGCGCCCAGATCCAGCCCCACCCCAACCTCCCCCAGGTTTTTTAGGGGAGGTGCGAGCCTGAGCGAGCGGAGGGGGCGGACTCCACCCCATCGGAAACGCCCCGCGATCCGGTGCGACGTTTATCCCCTCTCCCACGCAGTTTGTGGGAGAGGGTGCGAGCCTAAGCGAGCCGGGTGAGGGTCCGAGCCGGGTGAGGGCCCCCGGGTGAGGGCCCCGAGCCTACGGGCGAGGACCCGGCAGCGTGACGGTGAACGTCGTTCCCTGCCCCGGCTCGCTCTCCGCGAAGACCTCGCCGCCGAGCAGCTGGGCCAGCTGGCGGGTGACGCTGAGGCCCAGGCCGGTGCCGCCCGCCTGCCGCGTGCGCGAGTGGTCCGCCTGCCAGAAGGGCTCGAAGACGCGCTCCAGGTGCTCCGGCGCCAGCCCCACCCCCGTGTCGCGCACGGCGATGCGCACGCCGGCGCCGCCCGCCTCGGCGCGCAGCCCCACCACGCCCGCCTCGGTGAACTTGATGGCGTTGGACAGCAGGTTCAGCAGGATCTGGCGCAGCTTGCCGGGGTCCGTGCGCAGGGTGATTGGCGCGTCGGGAAGCTGAAGGTCGAACTGCAGCCCCTTCTGCTCCGCCAGCGGCTGGATGAGCGCCGCCGTCTCGCGCACCAGCTCGCACAGCTCCACGTCTTCCGGGTGCGCCTCTTCGCGCCCCGCCTCCAGCCGCGAAAAGGCCAGGATCTGCTCGATGATCTGCAGCAGGTGCCGCGCGCTGGTGCCGATGCGCTGCACCTGCTTGGCCGATCCCTCCTGCAGCGGATGCGGGACGCCCATCAGCAGCAGGTCGGTGTAGCCCAGGATGGCGTTGAGCGGCGTCCGCAGCTCGTGCGACATCACCGCCAGGAACTCGCCCTTGGCCTGGTTGGCCTGCGTGGCCGCCTGGTACAGCCGCGCGTTGTCCACCGCCAGCGCCGCGCGCCGGCCCAGCTCCTCGGCCAGGTGCAGGTCCGCCTCGGCGTAGGTGCGTCCCGAATCCGCCATGGACAGGGTGATCACCCCCACGATCCGCCCCCGCGCCAGCATGGGCACCGCCAGCGCGCTGCACGGGCCCAGCCGCCGCAGCACGGCCAGGTGCGCGGCCCCGTTGGCCATCTGCCGCATGTACGCGTCGTCGATCCGCTCCACCCACTGCGCCTGCCCGGTGGCGAGCGAGCGGACGGCGGGGTGGTCGGCCGCCACGGGCGAAAAGGCGCGCAGCTCGTCCGCCAGCGGCTGCCGCGCGGCGTCGGCGTGCACCACGGCCACGCGGCGCAGCGCACCGCCCTCGTCCACCACGTCCACCACGCAGTAGTCCGCCAGGAACGAGGTGCACAGCTCCGCCACCTCGGCCAGGGTGGCGTCCACGTCCAGCGACGAGGCCAGCACGTTCCCCGCCTCGGCCAGGAACCGCTGCACCTGCTCCTCGCGGCGCCGCTCCTCCAGCTGCTCGCGCAGGGCCTGCTCGTCGTGCTTGCGGGCGATGGCCAGCGCCACCTGCCCGGCGATGGTCTGCGCCAGCTGCACGTCCTCGGGGCTGAAGGGGTGCGGCTGGTCGTAGTAGAGCATGAACTTGCCCAGCAGCCGCCCCTGGCTCACCAGCGGAAAAAAACCCAGCGCGCGGATCCCCTCACCCAGCACCGTCTCGCGCAGCGCGCCGGTCAGGCCGGGGTCGTCCGCGGCGTCGGCGATGGTGATGGGGCGCGGATCGATCGTGTCTGGCCGCCACGGCGAGTGGCCGTCCACGGCGGCGCGGTATCCGTCGCTGATGCCGCGCCACGCCTTGAAGCGCATCACCCCGTCCGCGTCGAACAGCAGCACCGACGCCCGCCGCGCCCCCAGCGCCCGCTCCAGCCCGCCCAGTGCCTGGTCGTAGATCTCGTCCATCCCCCCCGCGCGGCCCACGGCGTCGGTCACGCGATACAGCACGTCCAGCTGCTGGTAGCGCCGCTGCAGCTCCTGCTCGCCGCGCCGCCGCTCGGTGACGTCGCGCTTGATGCCCACGTGGCACAGCGGCTCGCCGTCCGCGCCGCGCACGGTAAAGGCGGACAGCTCCACGGTGAGCGTGCGGCCGTCGCGCGTGGTGCTCTGCACCTCGCCCTTGAAGCGGTCGTGCCACTCCAGCTCGCGCACCACCCGGGCGAACATCTCGTCGCCCAGGTGCACGGCGGGCGTGCGGCCGGCCAGCTCGCCGTCCGTGTAGCCGATCAGGGCGCGGTGGGCGGCGTTCTGCTCCAGGTAGCGGCCCTGGGCGTCGATGATGGCGATGGCTTCGCTGGAGTTGCGCAGGATCTCCCGGTACACCTCGCCCGTATCCGGAGCGAGCCGCGGAACGGCGATGGCGGCAGCGGGAAACTCGGGCATGGTGGGAGCGGGACGGGGGACCGACGGAGGCGAGGATGTTCGCGATCCTCCCGGGCGCCGCAAGTCGCGGACCGTGCGGCGAGTCACGCGCGGGCGCCCCTCCGCGGCCGCCTCCCCTCGTACCGCAGCCGGCGAAGCTCGTCCGCGAAGGCGTCGAACGCGGCGGCGAAGGGCTGGTCGCGGATGGAATCGAGCGCCGCGGAGCCCGTAAAGTTTTCTACGGCGCGCTTGAGCGAGCTGTTGTCGGTGTAGCCGCAGGCGAGCGCCACGTTCAGCACCGAGCGGTTCGCCTCCTCCAGCAGCGTCAGCGCCAGCAGCACACGCATCCAGCCCAGCAGCCGCCGCGGAGGAGGAAGGCCCACTTCCGTGCACCGGTCCGCCACGGTGCGGACGTAGACGCCAAAGATCCCGGCGAACGCCTCGCGCCCTCCGCCATCCGCCACCGCCTCGGCCGCCGCGCGCATCAGCGTGCGCGCGTCCTCCGGCACCCACACGGGCATCCGCTCCTCGATGCGCCGCTTGAGGGGCCGTGCGTGCGCCTGCCGGAGCGTCGGGATGAGCGCCGCCAGCTTCACCTCCGCATCCGCGTTCGCGATCTCGGCGATCCCGGTGTCGAGCAGTGCGCGCACCTGCGCCGCGGTCGTCCGCACGAACGGCACGGAGGCCACCACGGGAACGGATGGTGTCTCGAGGATCAGCGCCCGAACGGCGTCGATATCCCGGTCCGCTTCACCCGCACGGAGCAGGACGACGCTGGAGGGCACCGCGGTCCGCACCTGCTCCCGGAGCCCCGGCCAGCCGGAGAGCACTCGCACCGCGTAACCTTCCAGCCGCTGTGGAAACTTCGGGAAGTCTCCTCTCAGGACGAGCAGGTCACGCCGCGGATGTGCCCGCGGTTCATCAGCAGAGCGAGCGGGAGACCACATCTCAGGCTGTCCATGTGTTGCAAGTGGACGGGGCAGAACCGAATGTTGGGCGTCCAATGTCGTTCACGTTCACTCTGGAGGCCCCAATGCGCCGATCCGCGTTCCTGATCGCTGTCCCTGCATTTTTCATCGCCGCGTGCGACGCGGCCGGTCCCGTGGACCCATCGCAGTCCCCACCTTCCGGCATCTCCTCAACGGTGCGGAACGACAGCACGGCGGCTGCGGGAGACGCCGATGCCGTCTCAGGTGGCATCATGATCGGTTCGGGTACGTGAGGCGGATGGCCGAGTATCAGGGCTGCGCCAGGGTGGCGGCACAACATTCACGTTCTACGCGGGAGGCTCTACCATGCGTCGTTTCTCAATCCTGATCGCCGCTACCGGGATCCTTGTTGCAGGATGTGATACGACAGACCTCGTGGACCCGACAAGTTCGGCTAGGTCCGGCGGTTTCGCTCAGGAATCGCAGGGTAGCATACCGCATTCGGAAGAGACCCCTTCCTCGGAAAATGCGTCCGGCGGGATCTTGATCGGATCCGGGACATGAGGCGGGCCTAGTTTTCAGATGCGCTTGCACGTGCCGGCGCAGAAACCTGGGCATTGAGCGAGCTCACGAGTGCAGCCGCCAGGTCGCCCGAGCGCGTGCGGGTCGCAATCATCGGCGGCTGCCGTGAGCAATCAGCCGCGTGCCTCCGCTTCAAATGGTCGAGGGACGCCTCCGCTTGCGCCAGAGTCTCCCCTTCTCGCAGTTCGTTGGCCGCGTCGCGCGCGGTGGTGAGCGCGTGCTCCGCATACTCCCACAAGCCCAGACTCAGTGCTCCGAGCCCGAGTTCCAGTGGAGCAGCGGCGCGAAGATGATCGACCGACTCGCCATCAATCAGACGCCACGCGTCCGTCCACGCGCGGTGGAAAGTATCTGCCTCACCCATGGCACCGGCGGCGCGTGCGGTGCTCGCCAGGACGCGCAACTGGCGATCTGCATCCGGAAATCGGCCGTGGAGTGCCTTGAGCACCTCAAGGGCGCGCGCAAACTGACCCTGCTGCTTCCAGAAATGTGAGACGTCGAAGGCCAGGTTGATGAGGTCCGGATGATCCGCTCCGTACGCGGCAAACGCTTCGGCCGCGTGCTGCTCGGCTTCGTGAAAGTGCCCGGTGTAAGTGGATACGACGCACAGATCGTGCAGCG
>DASQBH010000701.1:0-2504 GCA_035635315.1 Longimicrobium sp. | reverse complement strand
GGTGCAGCCGTAGCCGACCAGGTTGAAGCCGAGCGCGTCCAGGTCCTCGTTCAGGCCGGAGCTCTTGTAGTACTCCGTCACGACCTGGGAGCCGGGGGCTAGCGAGGTCTTGACCCACGGCTTGCGGACAAGCCCGTGCTCGCGCGCCTTCTTGGCCAGCAGCCCCGCGGCGATCATCACCGAGGGATTGCTGGTGTTGGTGCAGCTGGTGATGGCGGCGATGACGACGGAGCCGTGGTCCAGCACCGCCTCGGCGTCCTCCACCAGCACCTTCTGCGCGTCCGGCGACGCCTCCGAGCCCTCGCCCCAGATGCCGACCTTGTCCGCGCCCTCGGCGCTGTCGGCGTTGGCGGCGTCCTTGTGGCTGTCCGCCGTCCCCTTGTGCGGCTTGAGCGAGGAGAGCGCGGACTTGAACGCCTTCTTGGCCTTGCTGAGGGGGATGCGGTCCTGCGGACGCCGCGGCCCGGCGATGCTGGGCTCCACCGAGTTCAGGTCCAGCACCAGCGTGTCGGTAAAGACGGGCTCGGGGCTGTCGGCGCTGTGAAAGAGCCCCTGCTCCTTCATGTACGCCTCCACCAGCGCGATCCGCTCCTCCGGGCGCCCCGTGAAGCGCAGGTAGTCCAGCGTCACCTGGTCCGGCGGGAAGATGGCGCACGTCGCGCCGTACTCCGGCGACATGTTGCCGATGGTGGCGCGGTCCGCCAGCGCCAGCGCCGCGACGCCGGGGCCGTAGAACTCCACGAACTTGCCGACCACGCCCTTCTTGCGCAGCTGCTCGGTAACGGTGAGCACCAGGTCGGTGGCGGTGGCGCCCTCCGGCAGCTCGCCCTCCAGCCGGAAGCCGATCACCTCGGGGATGAGCATGCTGATCGGCTGCCCCAGCATGGCCGCCTCGGCCTCGATGCCGCCCACGCCCCACGCCAGAATCCCCAGCCCGTTCACCATCGGCGTGTGGCTGTCGGTGCCCACGCAGGTGTCCGGATAAGCGACGGGATGTCCGCTGCGCCCCTTGGGAAGGTTGGGGTTCTCGTCCGTGGAAAAGACGACGCGCGACAGGTACTCCAGGTTCACCTGGTGCACGATGCCGGTGTTGGGCGGCACCACCTGGAAGTTCTGGAACGCCTGCTGGCCCCAGCGAAGAAAGGCGTAGCGCTCGGCGTTGCGCTGGTAGTCCAGCTCCACGTTCTGCTCGAACGCCTGCGGGGTGCCGAACGCGTCCACCTGGATGGAGTGGTCGATCACCAGCTCCACCGGCTGCAGCGGGTTGATGCGCGACGGGTCGCCGCCCAGCTGCGCCATGGCGTCGCGCATGGCGGCCAGGTCCACGACGCAGGGAACGCCGGTAAAGTCCTGCAGCACCACGCGCGCCGGCGAGTAGGCGATCTCGCGGTCGGGGGGATTCTTGGGATCCCACCTGGCCAGCGCGAGCACGTCCTCGCGCGTGACGGTCACGCCGTCCTCGGTGCGCAGCAGGTTCTCCAGCAGAATGCGCAGGGAGTAGGGAAGGCGGCTCACGTCCACGCCTTCGCGGCGCAGCGCGTCCAGCCGATAGATCTCGTACTCGCGGTCGCCCACGTTCAGCGTGGAGCGCGCCCCGAAGCTGTTGCTCATCAACGATCTCCTGTGCCTGGAGCTGAAAGGAACGGCACCCCGCCGCCTCCACACGTCCACCCACCCGGCGCGGCGCCTGTCGCGCGACAGTTTAGCCCCTTGTGCCCCCTGCCGAAAGTCGTCTTTCCCCATGCATGGGACGCGCCGGGCGAGTGTCGGAAACGGCATGTCACGCAGAGCAGCAGAGAGGCAGAGGAGCAGAGGGGTGATCGCCGTTCCTCTGCTGCTCTGCCCCTCTGCTGCTCTGCGTGAGTGCTTTTCAGTGAATGTGCAAACGCACCTGCGGAACCGCGTCCGAATCGTTATCCTTGAATCACGCCGTTGGAACGATAGACAAACACGAATGCTGGACGATATCCGGATGAGCCGCGAAGTGATCCTGATCGGCGACAAGGTGCTGATCAAGCCCGAAGAAGAAAGCAACAAGACGCCGTCTGGCCTGTTTCTGCCGCAGGGGGTGCAGCAGAAGGACGAGGTGATGAGCGGCTACGTGGTGAACACCGGACCCGGCTACCCGCTGGGCGAGGCCGCCACCGAGGGTGAGCCGTGGAGCGGCCGCACGCGCACCGAGCTGCGCTACGTGCCCCTGCAGGCGCAGCAGGGCGACTTCGCCATCTTTCTCAAGGCCCCCGCCGTGGAGGTGGAGATCGACGCCAACAAGTACCAGATCGTCCCCCACAACGCCATCCTCCTCCTCATCCGCGACACCATCCCCCTGCCGCTGCCGTAGGCGGAAGGTTGGCGCGCGGGCAGGGTTACGGCTGCGGCCGGCCCCGCGCCCGAGCGCGTCTCCAGCAACGAGCCCGCTGACGCACGTCCGCGAAGGCGGACTTCGTGACGTTCCAGCAGCGGTTTCAACCGCCGGGCGCAGACGTCGGCCACGTCGCGATGAC